>CAYFJL010000001.1:0-58770 GCA_964343335.1 uncultured Polaribacter sp.
GCTCTCGTCATGATAAACAGTCAATTCCCTGTCTTCTATCTTGAAGTCAAGCTTTATGATTGTCTCATGACCATCAAGCTTCATACGAATGAGATTCTCCTCAGAAGGACAATCCATTTTCTTGATATGAAAGAGGCTTTTTTTAACTGTTGTAAAATTAACGAGAAATGTCGAACCGCTAAAACGTAGTTGCGATAAAGGATAGAGAGAATTTAGTGCCGTTGCCCTGTTTCCAGTTAAAACCAATAAAAAAGCCCTGCAACTCTACGTTACAGGGCTTTTAGTACAAGGAAACCGACAAATATCGAACTTTATTATGCAGGATGTGGATATTATTCTTCACCATGCAAAGCTTGTCGGAGTAGCTATATAATATGATAATAAGTCTCTGCGAACTAATTGCAGGGATTTATGATTTACCCTAAATGTGGTAAGTAACCAATGATGGCACGAACGGTTCCTAAAGTTCCATTTGGTTTAGCACTCAAAGCTCGACCGATGGCTCCAATGAACCCACCGTCCGAAGGTGTTAACAAACCCGGAGTGGATGAATTGTATAGGTAGTCCCCAATCCTAACTTGTGCTTGATCCATATTAACATCAGTAATACCTCCATACAATACTTGAATCAATTCATTTGGATTGCCCGGTGTCAAGACTATTCCAAAAGGATGCGGTTGGAATGGATTGTATTGAGGGAATGCTTCTACTGCATTTTCTTGATTTTCATTTAACCTTACAATATGTCCAGCTTCTAATCTGATAGATGAAGTGTTAAGCATCTCAATTTTTGAAATACCTACTTCACCTCCAGTTCCACCTCCCGGATCCGTTCCACCGGTTAGCTCAACGATGGTTTGACTTGCCTTTACAAAGCGTTGTTTATTGATGTACCTCATGCGTTTTGCGGAGATTGATAATATTGAACTCTTAAAACATGGCTTTTTCCTGCCTCAATTCCGATAACTCGAAAGCTTTCTAAATTCCATCGACCGGTAATTTCATAAAGGTCATTATCACCTAAAGCAATACCCGAATTTGCACTTGGGTCACTGCCATTTTCTTTGAAACGAATTACTCTTGATTTATCTGCCACACTTGCATCTGCCTCAATGGATATGGTGGCTGAAATGGCATTTTCAGGAATGGTCAATTGAGCCACTTCTGTATCGTTCACTGACAAGTCTTCATAACCTTGTTCCGTTTCAGGAATAGTGAACCTTCCGTTTTCACCGCTTTGAATCAGTATCAATTCTTCCAAGTAATCCAACATGGAAGAGGCGTTGCCATTTCGATAGGCGTTTTTATGTACTCTTGTTGCTTCGCTCATTATGCTAGGTTTGCTAAGTTTTGTTGTTCAGTCCAAAGCTGTGCAATGGATTTACCTCCACGGTCGTAAAAATGTGGACGATCTTTAAAAGAAGTCCATCGCCCTCCCCAGGACAAGCCGACACTTTCACCAATTGCTCCAATGGTATTCCATACCGATTCAGGTACTTTGTAATTCGCTCGTCCATCCACAATAGGAACAATATCTACTGCTACACCTACATTGTGGTCCGACTGTCCGCATTTGGCATTGGTTACAATTCCTCCGGGTGCTGTTCGCCCTTGTGCATAGAGTTTGTTTTGCTCTTCACAATCACGGTAAGCACTGGTGACTTTAAGCGGAATACCTGCCTTTTGAGCTTTGATAAGAAACTTCTCGACCTTCTTTCTTACTTCAGGTCGAAGTTGACGGAGCTTTAACTTTGTTTGAATATCCAGTTTCTTGTAAAGCCAACGGCTTGCAATAGCAATGCCGATGACACCTACAAGGATACCAACACCCATAAAGACTACCTTTTTATCTACCTGAACAGCCATTTGTTATGCTTGTTTTTGACAACTACAACCACCGCTTTCACCGCTTTGGCATTTGCAGCTCTTTTTCATTCTTAATAGATTGATTGAAATGTTTGCAATGGACAATACCATAAATGTTGCAAACAGGATGTTCATTGTTTTATTCTCCTTCATGACGTACTTATTTTATGCGTTTTAGCTCGTTAATTAATTCCTTGTTTTGTTTCTCCATGTGAACCACTTTTTTCTCCAAATCTTGGATGCGTTTGCGTTGGTTCTCAATTACTTTCTGTAATGCTTCTGTATGCTCCTCCGATTCTTTAATTCTCTTTTCTAACATTTGCGACCACTGTATCCAATTTGCAACAATCTGATTCTCTGCCTGAGCATGTAGGTTGATAGCTTCTGCCAACTTTACTTTTTTATCAGTACGCAGGCGAACAAGGATTTCAAGCAGCTTCCAAAATCCGGTAGCTCCCAAAATCAGCGTTATTATTTTCCATAGTTCCATAGTCATCGTTTAAGCAGGTGAAGTAGCATTGTATTCGATTGGGTATCTAGCGATATAAGGATGAATATTAAATAGCAACTCATCGTTCGGATCTATAAAGGTTCCATTAATTGACACCCTGCCATTACTATCAATATTATAGTAGAAGGTTTCACCTTTATTGCTAGTCAATGTTCCTGATAAAGCTCCAGTTGGACTATTATTGGGTTTTGGGAAGTTCATCATCCAACCACTAACAAAACCGGTTCCACCTGTACGCTTTAATCGAATATCTTTTATGAGTATCATATTTCCATTTACTACCGAATAGCGATTTCTTCCCGGTGTATGATACATGGTTGTACCAATCTGTGCAGCAGTGATGGTGAGTAGTGATTCTCGATTGAGGTAATTATCCAATCGAGTTTTCAATCTCAATGGCGTAATGGCTCTTTGGTTATCGGCTCCTAAATCCGTCTCTGCCTGAGTAGCAATTTCGATTAAGCCAATAAGTGTTTCAGTCGCCAGTCTTGAATCTAAAAGGGTTTTCAGCTTCAAAGGTGTTATGGCACTCAAATCATCTGTTCCTCCATTCACCAAGGCTTGAGAAGCTACTTTAATAATTCCTGAGATGGTTTCGGTTGCTTGCGAAACATTACTTTGAATCACATTCCATGAAGCTCCAACGCTTGCTTGATCACCTCCGGCATTATCAACCAAACAAACAATGACATCCATTTCCTGAACATCTTCTCCGGCAGCTCCACCAATTTTACCTCCGGCACTTACCGTATAAGCATCTCCGGCTAAGGCTGCCGGATAATTAGGATTCCCTGAGCAGTCAATAGTTCCTTTGTTTTCCCAAAGTCCAGTTACCTTATCTGCTACATAGCTTGCAAGCTTTTGAGGGGTAACAAAAGTTGAATTATTTGTTCCGGCATTGACTTCTTCAATCGTGGCAACTCTTGCTTTTCCTTCAACGGTTTCTGATGCTGTTTCAATGCTAGACTTTAAGCCTGCCACCACTTGAAAGCAAGTGCCGTCAAAAAGCAATAGATAATGGTTGATAGTTCCCAAATCATCGGCAGCTAGATCCACCAATACACCGTTCACGGCTTTCATTATTGGAACCGCTCCCTTACCATTGATATTGATTGTTGAAACGCCTGAATTACCATGATTGAATTTCACTTGAATACTCAATCCTTGTCGATAGACATTTTTCAATGCAGGATCTAATTCTAAAACATAGTCATCTGTTCCACCGGTTGTAACACCAAAACCACCGAGGCTATTTTCCACCGGAAAATCACCTACATAGTTTAAATCGTTTAGGTTTACATCACTGCTATATCCACCAATTGCACTCATAATTCTTTAATTAAGTATGGCTAAGATTCCTATGATGCCAATGCTTACTCCAAGTCCGGTTCCTAGGAATATCTTATCTCGTTTATGTCGTTTCACTTCTGTTTTTAGAAAACCCAATTGCAGGTTCACTTCGTTGTTTACTTCCTGATTATTGGCAATGATGCTTTGATAGTTGATCGCTTGATTTTGGAGCAACTTAATAGTCGAATCCTGCTGCTGAATCAAAGAATCTTGCAAAGCCAGTTGGGTAGATTGCTCAACTGTAATGCTGTCCTGATACTTTTCGCCTTCCAGTTCAATTGCAATTACTTTTGCTTGACTAACAGTAAAGCAGAAAAGTGTATCACTCTGAATGGTGTAAACTGTCGGTTTCAAATTCTGCGAAAAACCGATACAGCTCATCATTATCATAATTGCCAATAGCCCTAATCTTTTCACTTTTTCTGTATTTGAGTTGTTCTAAATCCTTGTTTCGTTTTTTCAATTCTTCTTTAATGCCTTCTTGTTTTTCTAGTTGTTCAACAATTTGCTCTTGCAAACCCTGATTAATGGCTAAGAGGCTGTCGTTTTGCTGTTCCAGTTTCTTGATGGTTTGCTCGTAATTGGGGTTCGGATTAACCGACCTGTCCTGTGAGCTCCAATACCATACAAAACCTATAATGGTCATCAGCCAAAGCAACAAGACTACATGGCTAAGTCGCATTTTCATTTTCCTTAAGCGTTTTGTAATCCGTTCTTTTACCAGTGATATAGCGGACTAATCCATCTAAAATGAGTTTGTGAAAAACAAAGGCAAACACGAAGGACTGAAACAGTACTTCGATATGCTTCACTTCATACCCCCGAATGAAATACAGAATCACGGCATAGACTAAACCCACCAATGCCGTCCGGTATCTTCGCTTGGAAGAAATATTGGTCTTCTGCTTGATCTGATTGGTAAACTTATGTGAGTTGATACCATATCCGATAATGATAAAAGTGAGAATGTAAGCCCAATCAAGGCTTTTGACATATCCCATAATTTGTGTTGCTATTTCTGTAATAATTCCTGTATCCATAATTCTTGCATTTATGATTGGAGCATATCCGTTATCTGTTTGAGGGCTGCATGCTTTTCTATACCCGATTCGTTTAGCTTCAAAGCCAAATTTTTGAGCTTTTTCTCTTTCCTCTCGGAAGGTTTGGCTAAATGCCATCGAGTTAAATTCCATAGCAAAACGTGCTGTTCGTAATCCAATACTTTGAGCTCTTTTTCAAGAAGTTCTTTGTTTGCCTTATCCACCTTTAAATCCTTTTCCCAACGACTTAATAGGCGTTTAGAAATGACCGTTTTTCCCAAAGGAGAATACGCCCAAGCCACATAACCAGCTCCGGCAAAAACGGATATAGCGAATAATGCAACGACCTTCTTATTCATTATTGAGCTTCCATATTTTTTACAATTCCTCGAATACCAAAAACTATGAGCGTAATCACCAAGCCTGAACCCACGAGGTACAAGCTTGTCTTTCTCAAAGTCTCATCGGTCATTGTGATTTTGATGTCGGTTTTTAAGCCATCATCGCTAAACACATTGTCCAAATAGTTTTTTATACCTGTTCTTTCTTCTGTTTCCATGGTATTAGCTTATGGTTTTAAACTTCTCCTGAGACACGGTTTTAGTGCCAAATACCTTCTGAACTGCTGCTTCTGTTTTTGGACCAAACTTGCCATCGGTATCTAATCCTGATCCTTTTGAGTTCAGATAGTTTTGGAGCTTCTTCACATTGGTTCCACAGGTTCCGAATTTCAATGGAAAACTGCTATCAGAATACATGCAACTAAATGAGCGAACTCCTGATGAACTGCTCGAAGTGGTTGTTCCTTTAATGCTTGCAGCAAATTGCTGTTTCTCTTTTCGTTTTTTCAGAAAATACCATACGCCAAAACCGGCTGCTGTAACTGCCAGTCCAGCTCCAATCCATAGCATTTTATTATCTAATTTGAATGTCTCTTTCTTCATGTCTTTTGGGGTTTAATATTGAACTACAACTGCATCTTCACGCACATAACCTTCGGTTTTGCCTCCCACAGGTTTGGTCAGTTTTATCCTGTACCAGTAATAGCCATCTTCACCTTTGAGGCGTTCTAAAATGGTTCCTACCGGATTGCTTTCTGCTTGTGTTAAAAGGTTGTGCGAGAAATCCATGGAAGTCCAATTCTCATTATCCACCTTGGCAGAACTTCTTACATTCACATAACCTTCCGAACCGTAATGCACCTTTTTACCAATGAGCTTTTGCTCTTCTCGTTCTTTTTGTTTGCCACTTGTAGTGCGGTTCTTTCGGTTCTTGATAAACTTGTGAACTCCAAATCCTGCAAGTGCTACAACGACCGTGGCTACACCACCTATGATTAAATATTTCTTTGTCTTTGCATCCATAATTCTAAAGGTTAATAGCTTTCTAAAATGTCTTTTACTCGTGCCACTTCATCGGCATCATCTAGGTAATAAGTGATGTACTCCGCCAAACTGCCGTATTTCATGGCACTGAACATTCTAGAAATCAGAGAAAGGTTATCGGCACTTCCGGCTTCTTCCAAAGCAGAATAAATGGCTCCTTCATCATCATTGTACCAGGAACCGGCATCATAAATTTGGGTAGCCAGTTGTTTTGCTCTATCGTGGGAAAGTGTAATTTTTTCCGGACGAGCATAATTCGGATCAAAGCCTTTGTAGCTCATAATGTCTCGAATCTTCTTGCTGCTTTTACAGTCGGCTATTCCTGTTTTGCAAAGAATCGGGCGTATCACTCCAAAGTAGGTTATGCCAATACCCACGAGGATAATTCCCCCTATGATATAAGGGGTAGCCTTGTTCTGTGATAAGCCTTCAACGGCTTTCGCTCCTGCAACTGCTCCTACCATAATCATTGATTTATATGCCTATAATTTCTTCCGTGGTTTCTTTTACTTCACTTTTGGTTAAGCCATTATCTTCCAAAAAGGACTTCAAGCGGTTTTTGATTTGCTCTTCCTTTTTAAGAGCCGTTTGCTTGTCGTATTTAATGTAGATTTGTCTGCCTAGCCAAAAGCCTATTGCCAATGTGATTACTGTTCTCATTAGTCTTCTTCTTTGTAAATATTCTTCTCTGAAATACCGATGCTTTCCAACCACTTAGGAACATCAAAACTTGGACAAGCTTTGCTTGCTCCGGGAGCTTGATTATGACCTAAAACCTGAATATGCGGATGGCGTAATACCATGAACTTTACATAGGTTTCCAAAGTGCCTTTTTGCTCTTTAGTCCTTGTGTCTTTTGGCTTTTCACCGCTTTCATCAACACCACCTACATACACCACATGCCTTGAATTGCCATTGATACCACGCACTCCATTGGATATTTCCCATGGATCCACTTGGTCGTCTTGGTTGAATGGTATGATGTTTACAAGCTCTCCATCGAGGTACACGATGTCCGAATATCCCGGACGGTTCCAACCTCTACCTCCCAAATGTTTTGGGTTGGTGTGCATGCGAATAATATCGTCCTTGGTAAGCTCTTTTCCTTCAGGACTTGCGGTACAGTGAATGACCAGATAGTTTAATTTTCCCATTGTTTTAAATTTTAATTGTTGGTATTAAATATTTGAATTGAAGCTGTTTGTAATAGACCAAAATGGTAATGGTCTGTCCTGGAGCTATTTTAAACTCCCATGTCGATTTACCATCAATCACATCACCACGAACGGCTGTTACTTCCGCTACATCAAGGTAGTTTTGTGGACTTTTGTAATTGTTGAATGAAATCGGGGTAACGTGTTGTTTTCCTGTTGGACTTTGGTGAATCAGTTTTAAGCCACTTGCTCGGTTTTCATCGGAAAACACAAACTTGGCATGCTTCACCAGTGCAGGTTTGAACTGAAATTCAGCACGTTTTTCAGGGTAACTTTCATTTATGGTGATGTCGCTACTGCTATCGGAATAACCAATAAAAGCGAGGTTGCCACCACTTGTATTGGTTGTAAATACCTCGCCACTCGGCAATGCAGCTATACCAATATTTGGTGCATTGTTAAGCGATAAAGTCTCTGAAAGTGTTCCAGTAGTAGAATAGATATAGGTTAAGCCAGTTTGACTGCTCAACACGTATAAAAATCCATTAACCGGATTATAGATGATTCCACTTGGTTGAAATCCTAGTGGATAAGTGTTTTCAATATTGTGAGTTTCAGGATTGAGCTCCAGTAATTCATTACTGTTCTTGGCTATTAAAAACAGACTGCTTGAGGCTGTGGTAAACTCAGTCGGATAATCTCCTGTGGCATTTATTTCACTTAGCAGATTATCGGCTGTATCAAACACACTTACCGAATCTGAACTTGAATTGCTTACCCAAACCGTTCCTTGCTGATCCCACACCGAAACTGTTCTTGGATCCTCTCCAGTATTTAAAGTTGCCACTACGTTGTAGCTAGTACTGTCAATTTTGGAAAGCGTATTATCCAATAAATTGCTCACATAAAAGCAGCTATTTTCAGGATTGTAAGCAATGGAGGTTGGTCGATTTCCAACCGGAATGGTTTGAATAATATTGTGCGTAGCATCCAGTATTCTAACTGTATTATCAACCGAACAAACTACCCATGCTTCACCATTGGAAGGGTTAAAAGCTACATCCACCGGAGAAACAAATCCGGGATAAACACTACCTAAAGCAACGGTTTTTACAATTGCTCCCGATGTGTCCATGATAGTAATACTATCACTCAACTGATTAGCTACATACACTAATCCATTGAAAGAATTGAAGCCTACATTTTGAGGATGTACACCAGTCTGTACTTCTTGGTTTACTTTGTGATCCTGAACATCTCCGGGCAATGGTTTACTGATAGAAGTACCCATATTGGCTCCCCACAAATTGATTGCTCTAACCGAAGTACCATTATTGGTAAGGGTAATTTGTGTTTTGGATATTTCAGGTAAATGAGCTGCGTTTTCCTTGTAGTTCTTCTGAACTTCCAATGCCTTTTGAGCAAAGGCTTTTAATTTCTTTTTCTTGCGTTTGGCTTCATCAAAGTCATTAGAAACATCCATCACACCTGACACCGTTCCCCATGTTTTTAAGTCCTTTTTATAGGCTTTAGCATAGTTGGGGTTTTGAGCCATTAATGCCTGATGAATACGAGCATTGGAAATGCCAATAAAGTTGCTTTCGGTATCATCACCGTGCAACTTAGTTTCTTTGTCCAAGTTAGTTATTGGCTTTTTGTCCTTATCGTTTTTGAAAAGGAAATAACCTGTGCCAACCACCGCCAAAGCTCCCAATAACCCTATTTTCTGCTTGCTGTTCATACGGCTTTGGCTTTGTGGTTTAACATGATTTCTTGGGTATTGCGATACCTATCAATGAAATTGATAATGTCTTGGGCTCTTGTTACATGCTGACTACCCACGGTTTCAGGGTGCATGGCAAATACTTTTGTAGCAGCATATACCGCCTCAATTTTTGGGTATTGTAAATCCAAATAGAGTTTTAATGCAGCAAGGTCTGCCGGGCGTTCTTCTCTCGTTGGAATCTGAAAGTGTTGTCGCTCGTGCAATAGGACAAACATCCTTACCGGAATAGTAAAGTGCTTGAACGCCTGCTTAGAGACTTGTATTCTACCGGTCTGACGATTCGTTCTAGCAGGTGTTACTAAAGTGTTTCCAAATTGGTCTTTTATTACTGGAAGTAAATGAATCAGAAATTCATGGTCTGACGAATCATAAAAACCTGGCTTGTATGTACCGCTATATTTTGAAAACTTTTGAGCAAAGTCAATGAATCTATGTATCGCAGGTTGAGCCCATATTTCAGAAGCCTCTAATTTCTCTACCTCGAACTTTTCAATCACATAGCCATTGTCTTTACCAGTTTCGCTATTGTAAATTTCAACCAACAAGGTTTCAGGAGACAAAGGCATAGGAATAGAGATTTCCTTGTAGTTCATGCCATCTCTAAATGCCGATGACTTGAAAGGAACCTTTCTTCTGAAATAATAGGAATTGGCTCTGTGGGCATCATAACCCTTAAGGGCAACAATGACCGGTCGAAGGGCTTTGATTCCTACCTTCAAAACAAAACGATTGTTATATGTTGGTACTGGTACTAACATTAAGCGGACGGGATTTGTACTTTCTTATTCTTTTGCATGACTGAAAAGCCGTATGCAGCAATCACTAGCACGGCAATTCCTCCGATGATCATTACTTCTTTTGAAATGCCTTTCTTTTCAGGTTGTGGAGTAGGTTGTCCACCACCCATGGAAATGTCATAGTCCGAAGGGGTGTTATCCTTTTTGAAAAATCCTGTGATATTTCCAATCGTACTGCCTAAGCCTTGAAGTCCTCCTGCTTTTTGAAAATTTTCGTTTTGCTTAGACCACCATTGTTGGCGTTGCTCTTTTCGAGCTGCTTTTTCTTCGGCTGTACGCTTTGGCTTTGCCTGTTTGTTCGGATCTTTCTTAAACAGGTTTTTTAAGAAGTAATCGTAATTATCTTCTCCACCGTGTATGATGTATTCTGTTTCTCCTGCAATCATCTTGATTCATTTATAGGATTCTTAATATTCTAAGCGTAGAACCTTGTGGCTCATAGTTTACCGCCTGATAACCTTTTCCGACAAAGGGGTAGCTTTTGGCTTCTCCCGGAGGCAAAGGCACATTGTTCACAAGGGCTGTGCTTGTTCCCACGTTCTTGATGGAAGCGAAGAGAAAACCTTGGGGTAAGTTTCCGTTGGTTGTTGCTTCTTCTTCCGTTATTTGAGCGAGTATATCCATGCTTATTCATTACTTTTTCATTGCTACCACCAATACACCACCTACCAAAAGAACCGCAGCTACACCACCTATCATCAACATGTTCTTACTGGACTTTTCTTTGTTGGCATTCTCAGATTCTCGTCTTCTTCGATCTTCTTCCTCTTGTCTTCGTCTTCTTTCATCTTCCTCACGTTCCCTTCTTCTTCGGTCTTCCTCCTCACGTCTTCTGCGATCAGCTTCTTCTCGTGCTCTTCGTCTTTCATCTTCGAGCCGTCTCATTTTAGCATCCATGTCCGCTTTGAGCTTTGCAGCCATAGCAGCTTGCTGTTGTGCTGCAGCATTGGAGCTTCCTCCGCTAGATTTTTTCTTCTTTCCAAAAAGTCCGGAAATACCGCTAATTGCACCTTTTGCTAATCCACCTACAATACCTCCTAAAAATTGATCTTCAACTTGATTATCAAAGTATTCCTGACTTTTAAGGGCAATTAACTCTTGTCCTTTGTTTTTAACATGGACATCTAATAACCCTTCGAGATCTTTATTAAAGAGTAGGTTTTTTGTTTTAAGCTTTTCAACCACCTCGTTAATCAAATTCTCCTTTGATGGTTGAAACCCAAAATCGACACCATGCTTACTAAGCAAACTTTCTACAACCGAAGGTTTGGTGAGTATCAGGTGACTAATGAGTTCTATGACATCATTTTGCTTTTGTGTATATCGAATGCTTTTTTTCATACTGTATTATTTTGATGTACTTATGTCTTTTGAATTACTGCTCCCTTTTTCTTCATGGATTGAAACACAATACCTCCAACTACTAGCAAGCCGATTACTATCATAACCGGACTTCCCATGCCTGCCTTTTGTACCTGTGGAGCAGATGCTTGTGCTGTATTAATTGGTTGTTGTGCTTGTCTCATCATTTGAGGAGCCAATTGAGGAGAGGGAGCAGGAGCAACCATTTGTTTAGTAACACTCGTGTCAGCTCTTAACGCCTCTGTTTCAGCTCTTCTTTGGTCATTTTTAAGCTTCCTTTTTTCCATTCTCAGCTTATGTCGCTCAGCTTTTCGCTGCTTACATTTCCTACCTAAACACAAGAAATTATCCCACTCATTATTGGGTTGACCACTTATACCGTAATTGTAATTTTCCATGGTTAAATGCTTTTAATTGATGTTGGTCTTTAAACTGTTTTGTTGATGACGGAAATAGAAAAAACCAAGGGTTGCCACTAAAGCAAGTCCACCAACTACTAAGTAGAGCTGCTTTTTACTTTCCATCTTTTTTTGATCTGATACCGCCTGCTGTTCTTGTGCTTTCATGGCGATCATGTTATTCAGCATCTCTCTACGAGCCTCTTCTTTCGCTAATTTTTGCTTATTTCTACCCCCAACAATATTGCCTACCGCACCTGATATACCTGCAATAGCTCCAGCTATGGCTTGTACATAATTGCTCTCATCATCCGCAGTAAAAGAGGCTTCTTCCTGCATTACTTGACTGATAAGAATTGAGAGTTCCTGATTAAAGGATTTACTTTGTTGAGCTAACCCTTCTATTATGCCATTAGCAAGTGATATTTTATCCGATGTTGGAACCTGAATACCATATTTGTCCAAAAGCTGTTTGAATAGTTTTGGATTACTGGAAATAGCAACACCCAAAAGAGCCAATGTAGATTTTGATCGCTCATCAAGTCGATTAGGATTTTCCTCACGTACAATTCTTATCATCCTTTCTTAGTTTTTAATCGAAGAACCAATAAGTACACCTGCTGCCAATGTCAATCCTAAAATCACCACACCATCCTTAGAAACTGTAAATCGGTCTTTGTCTTTTGCAACCTCCTGTTTAGGTATCTCAGCATTTAGTTTTCGCTGTCGTAATTCGTTCCAAACCAATTGGACTTCTTCCATAAGTGATAGGTCTTCCGGTTTTTTGTTGGAAGCTGCCAATACTTCCTGGTAGTGCTTTTCTAATTGTGAAGTGGTCATGTCCACTAACTGATCAATGTAGTCACCAACATCTAAACTTGAATCACCACTAAAATTGCTGCTGCCACATGCCCCACAAAAGTTGGATTCAGGATTAAAGGAGCTACTTCCGCATGCGCCGCAAAAGCTATCTTCCCCTTGCTTGTTTTGAGGTTGGTTCAGTTTTAGAATCAACTCTTTTTCAGGGTGAACATTTAACAAAAGAGGAACAATGGTTTTACCCTTAGTTTTTACCAGTTCTTTGGTTGCGTGAACCAAATCGTGAATGTTCTTAGGAGGATGATACCCTTGGTCAAACAAAAATTTGCGAGCTCCATCAGGATTGCCATACACGATATAGGCAATGCGATTTTGTGCATATCTCGACCTTGTTAAGCTTTTTTTCATCGTATTTCAATTTGGGTTTTACAAAAACAGCCAAAGAGCTCTATCGCTAACTTTGGCTGCCTTATTCCTTTTTCAACTAGAGCCTAAATGGATAAGGCTACTATCTACGTCTTCGTAAAAAGCCTCTTCCTCTCGGTCTTCTTCTCATTGAAATACCACGTCTTCGTCTTATCGGTCTAGGTCTTTTTCGGATAATTTTTCTCACCATCTTTTTAGGCTTAATACCTAATGCAGATGGCTTTTTACCTCTAACCAAATCCAATTGTGGAAGACCAGTCGTTCTTGGAGCAGTAGAAAGCTCGGCAACATTTTTACCATCCAATAGGTTACCCATGTTGGCTCTTGCCTTGATTGTGAAGGTGAATACCACTGTTACACCATCTTTTATGAGTAATCTAAGGCTATCTTGCCCTGTAACATCCATCTCAAAGTTGTGGTCATCAATCAAACCTTGAGTGAAATTTTGAGGCGAGGTTGCATTTCTTGGCTGATAAACTCTTACCGCATTGCTTCCTGTTGCTGTCCTTTTGTTGACCTTCAATACATTGTCAAACTGCAATGGATTGGAAACCGACATTTTCATTCCTACAATCTTGAAAGGGTTGGCTTTTGATTCCTCCCTAACTTCTTTGTGTGAACTCTCTTCAACGGTTACTGTTACTCCGGCAGGTTGTGCTGCTTCTTCGTTAGCTCCAAATAGAACTGCTTCTGCATCAGCTCCGGAAGTGTTTTTAACTACTACGGTCAGGGTACGGTCGTTCGGATCAATACGTCCTATTGAAGTTGACTTGTAGCTATCGTACATATCATCTTCATCATCAGCGGGGATATATTCTACCTCTTCCTCTTCATCATAGAAGTCGTCCTCATCATCATAGTAGCTATCTTCATGACCTTCAAAACCGGTATCGAAGTCGTCTTCTTCATACCCATCATAGTCATCGTATCTGTCTTCGGCATCATCTTCGTATGCCATCAACTCATCGTTATATGGATTCATTTGAATTCTTTTTTAATGTTAATATTCAGCTAGAAGCTCAAACCGAGCTACTTTTTCTCTTCGCTACTTGCTGCTATTTTTTTTGCTTTTGCTTTCTCAAGAGCAGGTTCTACTACTTTCTTGGTTAGGATTGTACCAATCACAAAAACTCCTAGTGAGATGCCTGCCATAATGCCAATTGATTTCCAATCAGTATTTTTCATTTTGTATCGTTTTAAATTTTTAAATCTTCCGAATTGAACTGTGCGGTTTTTAAACCAATTGAGATGCTAAGGTCAGGGGAAAACAAGGCGAGAAAAAGGGCGAAAATTGTCCTTTGGTGAGTGTTTATCTATGGACAAACTTTAAGGCAAAAACTGGAGATCGGTCGGTACAAAGAAGGAAGGGATTTAATTTATCCTTGGTATAAATTAAATAGGTATTTGAATTTATGTAGGGGATAAATTCAGCTTCTTAAAAAGTTACTCAAAAATGCCAGTAAACACATTTTACTGGCAAAAATGAGTATTTCTGAAAAATGTCACTATATTTGTAATGTTGGCAATTATGAGTAAAACTATAATTTGCCTAAAATGTTAAATACTGGCAAAATTGAGCTATGTCTAAAATCATTGACCGTCAAATATCGAAGCATTTTAAAGGCAAAGGGCATTTCGACCGAGATACCCTAAGTTCCTTTTTGACCGATTTGGATCCGGAAATCACAGAAAGTGCCTTAACGTGGAGAATCCATGATTTGGTGAAGCGAAAGGTGATTGACCAAGTAAAACTGGGTGTATATACCATTTCAAACAAAGAGGCTTACAAACCTTTTGTGTCGGATAAACTGGCTCGATTATCCAAGATAGTAGCCAAGGAGTTCGATCAGTTGGATTATTGCCTTTGGAGTACCGAATGGCTGAATGATTTTACAAGGCATCAATTGGGAACCTTCTTTTATATACTGGAGGTGGAGAAGGATTTTGTTGAGGAAGTGTTTAACGCTTATTCCGAATCTAAACAGTACCGGGTATATCTCGATCCCAAAGAGGACATCATGGAAAGGTATGTGGAAAGTGAAATTTCCATCGTCATTAAACCACTAATCAGCCGATCGCCAAAACAGAAAATTGCTATTAAGGAAAAGTCAAAAGACAAGGTCTATGTGCCGACATTAGAGAAAATTCTAATTGATGTGTACAGCGATGCAGTAACCTTCTATGCCATTCAGGGAAGTGAAATGGTTACGTTATTTGAAAACGCCTTAAAACGCTATCAAATAAACTTCACCAAACTCATTAGCTACGCTAGAAGACGAAATAAAGAAGAACAAATTAAAAGTTACTTAGAGAACAACTTTGGTGACTTTGTAAAAGATATTTTAGAATGATAAAAGCACATTGTTTTACCAAAGAATGGATCAACGGCTTTAAGCAACAAAAGCATTTGAAGCGTATCAATCCTCCGATACTGGAGAAAATGATACACGCCCTTTCCTTATTGCAGCAGCTCAAAGCTCATGGTTTAGATTTCACTTTTAAAGGAGGAACGAGCCTTGTGTTATTGCTTGCTAAATCAAGACGATTTTCGGTAGATATTGACATCATTACCACCCAAAGTCGAGAAGAAGTAGAAGCTATCCTGGACAAAGTTATGGCTAACTCACATTTCAACAAGTGGGAGCTACAAGATAGAAGAAGCTACAAAGAAGGTGTTCCGAAAGCTCATTACGAATTTGATTATGAATCGAGCCTTAATCAAAGTGCTCACTTTGTGTTGTTGGATATACTGTTTGAGCAAACCGATTACCCAAGGTTATTAGCAGCACCTATACAATCAGAATGGATTGAATCCGAAGATGTATTGGAAGTAGCTGTTCCATCTATTGAATCCATTTTAGGAGATAAACTCACGGCATTTGCACCAAATACCGTTGGAATCCTTTACGGGAAAGACAAAGAACAAGAAATCATCAAGCAGCTTTTTGATATTGGCTGTTTATTTGATGAAGCGGAAAACGTAGAGGAAATTGCATTGAGTTTTGAGAAAATTGGAAGCAAAGAAATCAACTACCGTGAACTTGAAATTGGCTTAACAGAGATACTGGATGATATTTTCACCACTTCCTTACTCATAGCCAAGCGAACCAAAAACACCGAAGAGCCGGACAAAACAAGATTTACCGAACTCACCACCGGAATACGCAGGTTTGAAGGCTTTTTAATCGCTGAAAACTTCAAAATAGAAGATGCTATACTCGCAGCTGGTAAAGCAGCTTATCTCGCCAAACAATTAAAGAACAAAGACCATTCAGCCATAGAGAAATTTAATGGTCAGGACATCAGTAAACTGGAAATTACCGGAGAGCTGAACTTCCTGAACAAGCTCAAAAAGTCGAGAGACAAAGCAGCATTTTTCTATTGGTATAAGGCGTTGAATTAACATGAAAACCGACTTTTCAAAAATATTATCCAAATCCGATTTTAAGGTAGCCCGTAGTTGCCCGACCAAGCTCTATTACAAGAAAAACGGCTACCCATCTGCCAATGATGGTAACGAATACATGGAATACCTTGCCGAAGGTGGTTATGCCGTTGGTAAATTGGCTACACTTCATTTTCCGGATGGTATTCGCATTCAAAACGAACTTGGACTGGAGAGTGCCATTGCCCAAACCAAAGAAGAGCTGCAAAAAGAAAATATAGTCCTTTTTGAACCGGCTTTGTTGACAGAAGGCAAAGTCGCTGCCATTGATATTTTAGTTAAGCAAGGCAATCGGTTTAAAATTATTGAAGTGAAGTCAAAAGGCTTTGATTCTGATAACCCGAAATTTGACAAAGGTTGGGATGAGTACTTAGAGGACATTGCTTTTCAAAAAGAGCTATTACAGGAAGTATTTCCGGATGCTCATATCGACTGTTTTCTGTTTGTTCCGGACAAAGCCAAACGAACCAAAATAGATGGCTTAAACGCTTTGTTTGAATTGAAAGAAGTAGAAGCTCACAATCAGTTTAAGTTTTACGAGATTGACTTTATTGGTGATCCTGAACTTATTCGTAAGGATGATTTAATGGTAAAGGTGGGTGTAAACGATGAAGTGAAAAAACGTAGCTCCATCATTAAGAACGCCATCAAAGTTTATTCAGAGAGCTTAGAGAAGGGAGAGAAAATTCAGGAACCTTTGAATATTGGTTGCTTCTCTTGTGAATACAATGCCGGAGATGATAAAAACGGCTACCATGAATGTTGGAAGGGAATGCCGGAACCCGAATTACATATCAAAGATGTGTACCGTTTGGGGAATATCAAAGAAAATAAGGAATCCATTGCCAATGCTTTAATTGGGGAAAAGAAACTTGATGTAGATGCCTTGCCTGAAAAAGCGTTTGAAGGTGTTTGGGGTGAACGCAGATTGATACAGATCAACAATACCAAAGCTCAATCGGAATGGATAGCCAGGGAATTGAAAGAGGAAATCAACTCGTGGAAATATCCGCTGCATTTTATTGACTTTGAAACCTGTATTACGGCTTTGCCTTTTCATAAAGGCATGCGACCGTATGAAATGAGTGCTTTTCAATGGAGTTGCCATACCATTAAACAACCCGGAGCTGAACCTATTCATAGCGAATGGCTCAATACCGATCCTAAATTCCCAAGCTTTGCTTTTGCTGAAAGTTTGATGAATAAGGTCGGGTATGATGGTACACTTTTGATGTGGAGTTCACATGAAAATACCACATTGCGAAACATCTATTACCAAATGGAAGAGTACAATCAGTCTATTCCGGGATTAAAGCGATGGTTGGAATACGTGGTGAAGTTTGATAAAAACGGAGCCGGAGCCTTTGTGGATATGAATGACTTGGCATTGAAACACTATTTCCACCCTGTAATGAAAGGGCGTACCAGTATTAAAGTAACCCTACCGGCTGTTTTGGCTGCTAACAATTCTAAACGCACCGAAAACTGGCTATCCAATTTTGATAATGGCATCAATTTATTGCATCGTGACGAAGATGGAATAATCGAGAACCCCTACAAATATTTACCACCCATCGACCTGTTGGAAAATGCCGAAAAGGTAAACGAAGGAACCGGAGCCATGCGAGCTTATGAGGATATGCTCTTCGGTATCAGTAAACACCAACCGGAAATAAAAAAAGCCTACAAAGAGGCTTTATTACGTTATTGCAAACTGGATACGTTGGCAATGGTAATTATTTGGGAGCATTGGAGGAATTTGAAATAATATGGCATATTTAACAGAAAGATTACTAGGAGATGTTTTAGGGATTATTTTTCCAGAACACGAGTTCATACATGATAGGATTGTTCCAAATTCCGGGACAAGAAAACGACCGGATTATAGGAATGATGATTTAATGCTTATTGTTGAATTTGATGGTGATAAACATTATCGGGAAGTGAGTAAGATTAAGTCTGAGGAGGAAAAAACAATTTGTTATTCTAATATGGGATATAGAGTTGTTCGCATTCCATATTTTGTTCAAATCACACCTGAAACTACAAGGTTATTATTTGATCTTGAGAACGATTACACAAATGACTACCCACATGGGTTTATTGATGAAAGAGCTATACTTCCTTGCGATTTTAATGAGCTTGGAATTGCAAAATTCCTCAACGATTTAGAGCGTTTTGAGATAATCCGAGAACAAATAATTCACTCACTAAGAGAGAAGATTCAGGCAAACAACAATGAGTCAGAAAGGGTTTTGCCTCCCTCAATACAATCATTAGTTGATTAAACCAAACTATGCTCTAACACTTCTTTCCATTTTTTCCAATCAGGAAGCATTTTCTCTTGTAGATTATAGAATGCCGAAGTATGGTTATGCTCGATTAAATGACATAGCTCGTGCACAATAACGTATTCAATACTACCTTTCGGGGCTTTAATCAATTCAGGGTTTAAAATCACCTTCCCCTGTGGCGTGCAGCTTCCCCAACGAGTTAGCATAATTCGGATTGATAATTCAGGAAAATCAACTTTGTACTTAGTGAATTTTGGAAATACTTTCTCCAAAGTTTCTCTAAAGTGAATGACTGCTTTTTGTCTGTACCAATCATTTAAAATCTGTTCAGTATCACTCTCAGGCTTTTGTGTAACAATCAATCTGCCTCGATAAAGCTTTACTTCATTCTTATCACCAATTTCAACTTTAAGACGGTATTGTCTTCCTAAGTACAAATGCGTTTCCCCATTAATAAACTTCCGTTGCGGTGTTAATGGGTGATAGGATAAAAATTCATTCTGCTGTTTGATGATCCATCGTGCCTTTTGCTTCACTTTGGTTTCAACTTTTTCAGAACAACTGTCCAATGGAGCTAAAACCTTTACGGTGCAATCAGGATAGACCTTTATACCTAGCGTTTTACGTTCCTGATAACTTAACTCATACTCAATGGTAGAGCTACCATACTGTAAACTTTGCAGCTCCATCATTACGCAAATTTTATTTTAGCTACGCTTAATCCTTCTTCTACAAATTGGTCGATTTTATCAAAAGACAACTCTATATCATATTTCGACTTTAAGTCGAAAACATAGTCATCTATTGCGATTTTAATTTGTCCCTCAATATCCGTTTTGTTTTGCCAATCAACTATAACCTTGTTTTTTTCATAAACAATAGACTTAATCACGTCAACAATTCCTTTCGCCATTTCAGCCCCAACATCAGTTTGGTTTCCTAGTTCAGCATCGAATATTTCTCCAATTAAATTGTAGAAAGCAATACCGGTGTCATTTCCTCTTAATTCCTCCGGAACATTATCACGCTGCCCATTTAAAAATTGATCCTCTAATGATTTTGCCTTTTTAAGATATTCAGCTTCATCAATTCGATGTTGGTGATAATCCTCTATTGTTTCTTTAATCAACTTGGATAGTTTTTTAAAGAATACCGGATCCTCATTCATCTTTACATTAATAGCTCGAATAGTTCGGCTAGCAATATGATCTGCCTTAGCTGCCTTGCCAGTTAATTTTTCTACTTCAGCTTCACGTTCCTCCTTATCGAAAATATTTACAAGTTCGGTTAATCTAAGAACCTCACCGTCAGTTGTTATATGCTTGTCAATTAGTTTTTGAACCTGTGGTTCATATTCCTTGTAATCAATATCATCAGAATATCTTCTCTTAACAGAAATTCTAAGTGCTAAGAAAAATTTAGCATCCTTTTTGTATTTAATAATTTGCCTTTCAGGAGTTTTTGTGGAGAACTCATAGCTAGACAAAGCCAGTTTCAATAGACGTACAAATGCCGATACTTTTTCATAAAATGTATGTCTTGTAGCTTCATCTGCTAGTAATTCTTCATAAGCTGGCTCATCATACTTATTCGCAAGAGATTTAAAGATTTCCCATACTTCTGAATGAGCTTGTGGAAGTTTAGCTATTTCTTCTTTGATATTGGTTACAGAACCCTGCAAATCTGCTTCGTCATAATCGTTTTCTCCTGAATAAGTTTCTAGAGCAGTATCCAAGTTTTCTAAGTTACCATAGTAATCAATTATCACTCCGTGTTCCTTACCTGGAGCTAAACGATTAACCCTTGCAATTGCTTGTAACAAGGTATGCTCTCTTAGAGAACGAGTTAAATACAACACATAATTGTTAGGTGCATCAAACCCTGTTAATAGCTTATCAACCACAATTATAATTTCAGGATGATCCTGCTTTTTAAAGGAATTAATGATGTGCTTTTCGTAAGCTTCTGTTTTGTTGTATTTGTCCATCATACTTTTCCAAAACTTCAACACAAGGTCTTCGCTTTCTTCAAAAGCATCTTCGTAGTTTTCCCGAACATCAGGAGCAGAAATAAGCACCTCACAACTAACCTTACCAATTTCTTTCAAGTATTCTCGATACTTTATTGCGGTAGTTTTATTTGGAGCAACCAATTGCCCTTTTGCCTTTAAACTACCAAAGGTTATTCCCTGAACATTTTGAGTATAGTGTTCTGAAATATCCCAAGCACGTGCATAAATAACTTGGTCTGCCTTGTTTAGTACGTTTTTAGAGCTGTACTTTCTCTTTAAGTTGGCTTTTCCATAATCGGTAAGTGGTTCTGAAACCTTATCAAAGAAAGCATCTAAAGGCTTTTCGTTCACTTCAATTAAGTTGTGGCGACCTTCATAAAGCAATGGCACTACGGCTCCGTCTTCTACGGCATCCGTAATGGAATAAACATCTATAATGCCACCAAACTTACTAGCTGTACTTTTTTCCTTTTTCATCAAAGGAGTTCCAGTGAATGCAATGAAACAGGCATTAGGAAATACCTTTTGCATTTTCACATTAAAAGAGCCGTATTGAGAACGGTGTCCTTCATCAATAAGCACATATATTTCTGATGATTCAAAACCTTCTTTAGATTGATTTACCGCTGCTTCAAATTTGTGTATTAAGGTTGTAATAACTGCATCACCCGGACTTTTAATCAGCTCAACTAAATGCTTACCTGTTTGAGCATTTTCAACAGGTACGTTACATTTTTTAAACGTCTCAGTAATCTGATCATCCAAATCAATTCGATCAGTAACCAATAAAATTTTAGGGTTTTTAATGTCAGGATGAGAAGCAATCAATTGAGCAAGCATTGCCATTGTCAATGATTTTCCGCTTCCTTGTGTGTGCCATATTACACCGCCTTCGTGTCTTCCTTTCGAGTCTGTTTTTACAATCTTACTCAATGTGTTTCTTACAGCGAAAAACTGTTGGTATCGAGCCACTTTTTTTATTCCATCGTCATAAAGAGTGAAATTAAAAAGGATGTCCAGTAGTCTTGATGGATGACAAAAACTAAAAAGCAATTTATCTTGAACCGTAATGGCTTGTTCGTTGGCTTCCAACTTTTCAAAATAATTCCACACATATTTAAAGCGTTCTTTAAATAATGCGGTACGTTCATTATCCTCTAAAGCCTTATGTTTTACTTCCGAAATTTCATCTTCCCATTCAATCAGATTCTCCTTTCTTTTAAATACTTCTTTCCAAACACTCCAAAATTCTTTTGGTGTTCCAGTAGTTCCATACCTTGCTCCATTAGTCGCTAAAGCCAACGTAAGATTTGAATAGTAATACAAGGCACGAACACCGTCTTCTTGTTGATTGCGAAGGTGTTGTTCAATGGCTTTATCAACTGGATCCTTAATTTTAGGGCTCTTACATTCAATTATAACCATTGGGATACCATTTACAAAAAGGATGATGTCCGGTCTATAATGGTCGTTTCGTTCATGCCTTAAAACACTGAATTCTTCGGTTACGTGATAAACATTGTTTTCAGGATTCGCCCAATCGACATACTTAAATGAAAAACTCTTTTTATCTCCTAAAACAGTTTGCTCAAAGCTTTTTCCTAATGTGATCAGCTCATAATAAAATTTATTGGCAGCTAAAAAACCATCCTGTACTGGAAGATCTCTTAATGCCAGTATAGCATTATTGATATTTGATTCTGAAAAAGTAAATTCCTTTTGTCGATACTCTATTTTATTAATTTTTTGCAATTGCTCTTTTAAAACTCCTTCCAATAAGACATTAGAAGTACGATTGGTTCGAGCCTCCAGAGCTTGTTCAGGTGTTAAATATTTCCACCCTAAATTCATCAGCAGTTTAAGTGCCGGAATTTGTGAGATATGATCTTCTATAAACGATGGTGTATCCATAATTACTTTGTATTTCGATAGCCAAAGGCTCTTAATATCAATTCTTTAAACTTGGTTTTCATCTTAGGAATAAAATTCCCCGATAAACCAATTATTGCCCCCAATCCTATGATAAGGTTCAGGTCGTTTACAACCAGTTTTTTATCCTCCGGAAGCAGTTGAAGTATTTTATACGCTCCAACAAGAATCCCTAAAATAAAAAGGTTGTAGGTAATTATTGAGAACACATTAATTCGCTTCTTAAAACGAGATTCAAATTCTAATAAGCGAGACACTTCATCAGTATTTCTTGGCAGCTTAAACTGGATAATAATATCAAATGCTCGGTAATACACGATGCGTATAAAATCGTTGTTGAATGCTTCTTTTGTATCACTCATTACGTTGTACGCCTCATTCAACTGGTCATTAGTTATTTTAGATTTATCGAGTAAAAACAGGAATGCCAAGACCAAGGACTGATTATTGGCTTTGCTTTGGTAATTCCCTGTCAATAAATTTTCAAACGTGGTGGTGGTTTTACTCTTTGCTCTGTTTCGGATAACACCTAAAAGCCAATCTTTATCACAATCAAACTTCAATACCCCAATTACCAATGTAAAAATCAGGAAGTCGTCATGCACAAATGGAGCGGTAGAGTTTTCAGAAATTTTACGTTTTGAAATTTTGGCGTACTGGGCATTAAAATTCTCCTCAGAATTCTTTTTTATATCTTCAATAGAAGAGTAGTAGATGGCATCCGTTTCAGAAACCTCACTTGGCTTAGCCTCCACGTTTTCATCAGATACTAAAGCATAAAGAGCCTTTTGTTTTGGCTGGTCTGCCAAGCTGCTTAAATAGCTATGTTTCTCCTCTATAAAAACCATTTTTTTCTCTTTAAGGTATAGTTCAGTTTATCGGCATCCCATTCCGGTATGTGCCTCATTTTTCCAAGTAGTCTGGAAATAAGATTAGAATACAACATAGTAGCAGGCTCTTCTCTCGGTAAAAAACCTCTCCAGGATAAATAGGTGAAAGAGTATATCTGCTGCGTGATGTAGGTTAAATCATAAAACATTAAGTCTTTCAATTCCGGATCGTCATGATTTCCTTGCGGCGTTCTAAGTTTTATTTGAATGGGAGTACTCATGCCGTGCTTGGCTGTTTTTAGTTCTCTTGCACCAAGCATCTGAACCAAACTGGTTTCATCATCAATAAAAATATTGCTTCCCCTTTGTGGGATATATTTTCCTATTACTTGATTGGAGCCATACTTTGATTCTCCTAGCTGTTTTGTGTCGAACAAAATACTTGGATGGCTTTTGCTTATTGTAACAAAAGCAAATTTGATATTGAATTGGCTAATATCCTTTACCAACTGACTGATAACATCAAATTCAACATTTTTAATGGGTTTGAAAATGTGAAAAATCAAACGAACAGTATCACCGTTTTGCCAAGCGTATTCGTCTGAAAGACGGCTAATGGAGCTTTTTAAGCTTTTGAGCAATTCTTCAAAATAACTTTCATACGGTACATCTTTCACCTTATCACCTAACAGGTATTGCCCATCGCTAGACATAAAGGTTGTGATTCCAACTACTCGACTACTTTCAGCTCCTTTAAACGAATTGCTTCTTAACCAACTGTGTCCAATACCAATTACTATTTCTCTGTCCACCGACTTTTGAGCAGGGAGTACCCATGGCGTTCCACCAAGCTTCGCATAGATTTGAAGAGCCAATGGATTCAAAATATATTCGGAATAACTAGAAATGGTGGTAGAGCGTACAAACTGTACCGGTATTTCAAGCGAAAGTAACTTTGCTTTTATTTTATAGTAGGGATTGTCCCGGTCTGATAAAGTTTTGAATCTATCTGGTATCTCTATGATTGCCAAATGAGGTTTTTCATCATCATAATTGCTAATCACACCCAAGTAATCTTCCAGTCGATAATCTGAAATTTCCTGAATAAGGTAATTCACTTCTTGTAACTCGTACTTTTTTAAAAGCCCCTTTTGAAAATATCTTGAATCCGGTAAACCGTCTTTTAAATGCGATAGGAACTTTGTGAAGTCGCCTCGTTTGGATCTGTGACAAATACTTAATATTCGTGGACTTTTTATATCAAAACTTATGCTGTCGTACGGACCATAATTAGATAAGCCCATATCGGCATTGATGTTGTTTTTCTTTGTGCCGGCATGATCATAAATAAACGTAGGCGTTTGCAAGTTCATGCTGTTTTGCACCTGCATAGGTGTAGTATCCACCTTGAAGCAAAAACCATCCTTGTTTTGAAATAAAATAGGGTTGCCACTATCTGAAAAGAGGTGTTTTGCAATTGTGCTAATTTCGGTAAATTGATTGACAGGATCTTGCTTTTTAATACGCTCCTTATTCACCGCAGCAAGTATTTCATCGCACTTCTGAATGCTAGTTGCGAAATTTAAATAAGCTTGAATATTGCCTTTCGTTTTGCGAATGAGTAATTCATTTAGTGGGTAACTTTTTTCTCCGTCATTGGTTATTACAATTGCTTTATCATTACTGATTGACTGTATAGTACCTACAAAGTCTTCATTCGGAGCCAGTACATTGTCCAATCCCGGAAGAGTTTCAGCATGTAATACCTCAAAATCGGTTAAATCAAACCCTTCTTGATTCAGCTCCAGGCACGAGATGTTAAACACCCAGTTTCTTCGGATATTAACTACAAAAGCAAACCCCTTTGTATTGTTGATATTCGTTTCTCGAAGCTGAACTTCAATGAGTTTTTTAAAGGCTATTTTATTTTTAAGCTTATCAGGTAGAAAGCTCAAAATTAAATCATCTTTTTCCTGACGAGAGTAAAAGCGAAAAGGATAAAAATCTACTGGTATAAAGCCTTGAAAGCGGTCTTTAAAGGTTCTGAAAAAGATGTGCTTCACCATTGATGCTGTAACTTTCGTGTCCTCAAACACCGAACGTTTTTCTACATTTCCAGTTAGTTGGTTTTCTTCGTCTTCCTTGTTGGATATTACAATTAAATTACCGTCCCTAAAAAACGAATACGAAGCATTATGCGCTTGCCGCAATTCCTGCAAACGTTCATCAGAATAGGATTCTGTGATAACTTGATAATCTGTAAAATCAAATTGTATGGGAAAGTAATTTAACTGCATAGCTATTAACCTTTTGGTGGATATGGATCGTTTCCGTGACTATCTTTTCTCTGAATGGTTCCATCTTTTTTATGAATAACCAACTCAGAACTTTCCTTGCGACTAAGATCTCTCGACCATTGTTCAGCCTCTTTTTTAGTTTCAAAGTTTTTAGAAGCTCTATCGGCTCCGCCTTTTTTAGAGCTCCAACCACCTTCTTGGTTAGGAACTACATGTCTTGTGTTATTTTTCTTTGCCATGGTATGGTTATTTATCCTTGATTAGTTCTTCTTTCTTAGGTTTTCAGGTAAAAACTTATCAATTTCATCATCAGAAAATGTAAACTCCTCATTTTCTTTCAAGGCTTTGGAAGCAATTTGATAAGCTTTGTTTATTGTTTTAGGAGCTCCTCTGTAAGTATTTACAAGCTCCTCGTTAAGTTCATCTCGCCTCTGTTGCAATGATTCGATTTCATTATTGCCAATTCTAATGTCAATGAGTAATGAGAGCAGAGCTTCTCGTACTGCAAGAATGTCTAATGCAGCTTGTTTGTGTTTTTCAGCAATGGCTAACAAATTGAAATCTTTGGAATAAAGAGTTAATCCCAATAGAATAGTTGAGCTAAATGCTGCGATTAATTGGAATAATTTTCCATCTCCAAACAAAACAACTAATACACTTGTGGTAGTCGCAGCAGACAGGGCGATTTCGGCAAATTTTATCCAATCATGCCTTGTCTTTAAGACATCAGCACATTTCTCATGGGTTTTGTGGGTATAAATTACTCTGCCGTATATTTCTCTAATTTGAGATTCTAATATTATCTTACTTTCTGTCATAACTTTATTGATTATTCTGAAATTGGTACATCAATGGTGTCTTTTGCAACAACCATATTGTCTTTGATCACATAACATTCGACAAAATGGCTGCCCTTAAAGTTGGTCGTTTCCTGTTTTTCTAAAGATCCTGTATCGTCAACTATTTGTCCTCTTATGCAATCCCTCTTAATTGCTTGTTCACCACGGTTTGTCACCTTCCACTTTACCTGATAGGGATACGGAATATCAATTTTGTCAATGTAAAATCGCAATGATTTATTAGGCAACAATCTTATTTTGTTGACTAGAAAATCACGCAATAATCCATTTCTGAAACCATTTTGCTTGATTTCACAATCAATTTTCAAATCATACAGTATGTGAATAGGGTATAGTGATTCAATGTATTCTTCAGTTTTTCTGTAATTTTCATTAATAAGCTTAGCTTCCGTTTCTTCTTTTTCATATTTAGGAAAGTCAGTTCCGAAAATATCCCTCCATTTATTGTGTTTAGAGTTGTCAGAATTGGCTTCGATAGCTTCTAGTGAGAGGTCATAAGCTTTTTTAGATTTTCTTTTGAAGGATTTGTGGACTTTTACTCTTTGTTTACTGCCTAATGCTCCATACTCTTTTTGATCTTTGGGTTGGTCATACAGGTATTTGAAAAAATCTCTACACATTTCATCATAAGATGAAAAGCTAACCGAATCATACGTGCTTGTTGAGTTTAAAAAGTTATAAGCAAGCGTATCTATTAAAAGCCCACCCATATAAACACCATTTTTGTTTTTCCATGCTCTTGCCATTTTGCATAGTCTCCGAAGATTTTTGTTTTTCTCTTGTTCGGATTCTGTCATGGCACTCATTTCCTTTCTTGGCTTCGTTACTTTCCAAGAACCATCATTATAAGTGTCCGGATATTTATAATCTTGATCTTCAATTTCAAAAACCGGTTGAATATCAATATGTGAGTCAGAAAAATTCACAGTAACTACACATCTATCGACTTTTATATCTGATGCAGAATATGTGCTTGATATGGCATTTTTAGTGTCTTGTAGTAATTTTGACTGTCCTCCTTTAACATTATATTCATCCCACTTGCTGCTTGGCATTATGTAAACCATGTCTAGGTCTGATATTCCTTTTATACCTGTATATCTTCCATAGGAACCAACTTGTAAAGTGTTCGCTGCTTTAGAATCAGTATCTCTAAATTTTTCATTTAAAGCTTTGGTAATTCGTCCGTATCTATACGAAATAGTTCCAGCCTTATCTTCTGGAATCTTTATGTTAAAGACAAATTGTTTAAATGTATCGGACGTATTCATTGCCTTAAATTTGATTTATATTTTAACCCTCACTTCACCAGTCAAAAGTTTTTGCATTAAGCCTTTCTTTTGAGTTTTTAATGTTTCGAGATAATTTTTCGTTTCTGTTATTTCCTGATCCACGATTTTAAAGAAATCTACAATGACAGCTTGTTCTTCCACAGAAGGGAATAGCACCTTATCTATGAGAACTTTTTCGTTGTTAATCTTCATGTCATTCTTAGTACCTTTTTGAACAAGTGGGCGTAAATAGCGATTAACATTATCGTCTAACTGGAAGTAGTAATCAATAAATTCAGCATTTGCAGTTGGTTTACACTTATAAATGGCATAAAGGGTTGATACAATTCCAGGTACTCCTTTGTTTGCCTTTATAATTCCGTAAGGATTTGCTTTTAGAGGACTTTTAGTATAAACAATATCTCCTGTTTCAACTACACCATAGTTAGCAACGGAGACCCCAGCAAACGAACGACCATGAAACTCAATTTGGTTAACTATACCATACTCTCCAGAAACGCTTAGCACATCATTATTTCCATACTTTAAGTCTTCATTTTTAGCTTTTGAAACTTTTAAATATTGACTTAGTTTCTGCGACTTCCATCCAATAAATGATTCCCCAGTTGGTCTCTTTAATCGTATTTCACCTGCAAAAATTTGTTGCATTAACCCTTTCTTCCTTGATTTTTGACTATCAAGTCTGGAACTTAGATTGTTTATTGCCTTATCCCATTCGCATAAAATTTCGGTGATTTTATCCCTCTCATTTTTCGGTGGAAACGGAACTTTAAACTTCTTTAAATCGCTTCCATTTATCGAATTAATGGTTGCACCTAGATTTCGATAAACTTGGTTATTATACACATCCGTATCAAAAACTTGAAATAAAAATTTATTATGAGGAGATCGGAAAACGGTCATAAACGCCCCAAAAGCCATAAATTCAGCTTCTTTTGTAATTAAAGCATTTTTCCCAATTAAATTTTTACTGCCATTTCGAACACATATTAGTATGTCGTTTTCAATGACAGGATTGTATTCGCCTTCCCTAACATTTACAAAAACATTATCATCAAATGTCAATGATCTGTTTTGAACATTTGATGATCTTAAAACCAAGACTCCTTCTTCATGAATATCATCAGGAGAATAAGTAAGCCCATTAATGACTTTACCCAAGTCTCCAAGGTGTTTTAATTCCCAGTTTTCCGGTATATTTATATTAACTTTCATAGTGCCAATTAAAATCCCAATTCCTTTAAATAAGCCTCCATTTTACTTTCCACTTGCGTTAGTTCCTGTTTCAGTGAAGTTATTTTTTGCTGCGTTTCGGCAACATCTACTGGTTCCTCTTCCTCAAATGTGTCCACATAGCGAGGTATGTTCAGGTTGTAATCGTTTTCCTTAATTTCTTTGATAGTAGCACGGTAAGCATACTTTTCTTCAACCATAACACCTTCATCACCAGTTGTAGGTTCCGCATTTTTAAAAGCTATGTAGGTGTTCAGGATCTTATCAATATCCTGTGGTCTTAATCGGTTTTGGTTCTTTCCTGCATCATAGGCATTGCTTGCATCCAAAAACAGCACATCTTTGTTTTTGCCTTTAGCACGGTTGTAAATCAAAATACAAGCAGGAATGCCAGTTCCGAAAAACAAGTTGGATGGCAATCCAATTACCGCTTCCAATAGGTTTTCGTTAATCAATTGCTCTCTGATTTTTCCTTCACTACTTCCTCTAAATAAAGCACCATGAGGCATAATCACACCAACACGTCCGGTGTCTTCGTATGTGGTTTCGATCATATGGCTAATAAATGCATAATCGCCTTTGCTTTTTGGAGGAACGCCACGGTGAAAACGGTTGTATTGGTCGGCAGTAGCGTTTTCAGCACCCCACTTATCTAATGAAAACGGAGGATTAGCAACCACTACATTAAACTTCATTAAGCTATCGCCTTCAATTAATCGAGGATTATTTAAAGTGTCCCCCCATTCAATAGAAGCATTATCAATCTCGTGCAAGAACATGTTCATACGTGCCAATGCCCAGGTACTGCCGTTAATCTCTTGTCCGTATAGGGAGAAGTTATTGCTTCCCACTTCTTTTGAGGCCTTAATCAACAAAGAACCTGATCCACAACTTGGATCACAGATTCGGTCTCCGGCTTGTGGTTGTGCTAGCTTAGCTAAGAGCGTAGATACTTCACTAGGGGTATAAAATTCTCCGGCTTTCTTTCCTGCCGAATCAGCAAACATGGCGATAAGGTATTCGTATGAATCACCAATAATGTCGTTACCTTCTAGGTGAGAAGGTTGTAAATCCAAGTTGGCAAAATCAACCAACAGGTTTTTTAATCTTCGATTTCTATCTCCGGTTCTACCAAGGTTAGATTCAGAGTTGAAGTCAATATTTCTAAATACACGGTCAAGCTTGCTTCGGTTGGCATCTTCCATCCCTTCCAAAGCTGTATTAATCAACTCACCAAGGTTGGCAGCATTACGATTATCAAATAGGTATTCAAAAGTGCAATTGTCAGGCACTTGAAAACGCTCATTTCTTAACGCTCTTACAATACGCTGCTCGTCACCATTGTATTTTTCAGTATATAAATCTCTTTTGTCTTTCCATACATCCGAAACATACTTAACAAATAGCATTGTTAGCACATAATCTTTGTATTGCGAAGGATCTACCACACCTCTAAATGTGTCGCAAGCCTTCCATACGGTTTGATTGATTTCCTTTTGTGTTATTTTATGTTCCATGTTTATGTATTTAGCAATTGATTAATTACAGATTGAAACCTGATTTCTTTTTCTTCGATTATCTCTTTTGAAAGTACCATATCTCTTTGGTGCAATCTTTTTAGTTCAACGATTTTTTTCTGTGTTTCCAAATCAGGAAGAGTGATGGTAACCGCTTCCAATTCTGATTTTCGGATAGAAGTGATTTTACTTCCTGCTCCCATGCTTTGAAAATAAGCTTGGTATTTTGCTGTGTTAAAAAGTGTAGCAAGGAATTCAGGAAAGGCAATAGATTGGTTCGGACGAATTACAAAGAAGATAGATGAAGCAATAGCTTCCCCTATTGAAGTTGTGTACGTCCATGCAAAATTTCGGAAACCTTTTCCAACAAATAACACATCACCATCTTGTAATAGATGAGATGCGTTTTTATCGTCTTTAGTTAGTAGCGTATCAATCTCCTCCACTAAAATACCGGAATCATCAAAGTGCTTAGCTTGTAAATACTTCACACCGCCTTCCTTGGAAGACTTGGAGTATAAGCCAAATTGAAGCTGTGCAATATCTGATATTTTTACCTTGTTCACTTTTGTAGTGTTTTACAAATTCTTTACAAATATACTACAAAAAATTTAAAAAACAAGTAATTAACTTTGTAGAGCTTTACAAAATACTTACAAAAGTTCTTTTGAAGAATGGTAAAAACTCATCTACCCTCTAATTTCTGTCAATTAGTGAGCTAAAATGAGACAAACTTTAGGCTATCGGATACCTTAATGAAATAGCTGCTTATATTAAGAACCAAAAGGAGAATTCGGTCCGGTTTCGTGGTGGCGTAGGTACTCGGTAATGAGTTTTACGGTAGCAGCCGAACGGTTTTTGTACAAGGGTTTATCCTGATGATCTCTTTCCTGAAGCATCATTCGGATTTTGCGTTGGTCTTCGGTATCAATGAATTTCTTGCAGGCACGGATAAAAGCATCACGGCTACATCCTCGTATTTTGAGCCTTCGCATATCTACATACACAAAGAAGCTTCTGCGTTTTTTGTATTCATCTTTATTGATGCTGCCATCGGCAAAAGCATTGTTGGCAAGGTTGTATTGTTCATCTACAATGTAGGTGGCAATTCGTACTAAAAAGTAGTTAGGGATTCGGCTTTCATACCTCGACACATCATCTACCTGATGATGCAAACGGAGCCATGTACAGTTTTGCCATTCGGTGGTGGTGATTTTAGCAATGGACTGGTGACTAATCATAATATCCAGTCCGTTGTGGCGGTTGGTGGTGAGCAAACCAACTACGGTTTGACCTTTTGCACCAACCATGTATTTATCCAAATCTTCTAATACCAATAAGCCGTTTTTGAACTGGTTTACCATGCGTTGTACCACTTCACGTTTTTCTTCAATACTCATGTTTTGTCCGTTTTTGGCTATTGGTCGGATCCTACGAGCTTGTACCTTGGTTAAGGCTTTGATATGAAATGGACTTACCGTTGGAAACATCGGGTAATCGTCATCATTCACATCAAAAGCCAGTACCTTTCTACCTTTCCGTCCGGTAGAGGCATCGTCTTTCATGTAGTGGCGTATCTCGGTTACATTTCGATAGGTTTTACCTACTCCGGTTTCACCACAAATAAGTACCAACATGGGTTGGCGTTCCAAGTCTTCTTTGGAATAGGTAATAGGCTTTCTGCCTCTGGTCGATTTCTTTTGCTCTATGTCTTGATTAGTCGTTTCCTTCTTCATCTTTTGCAACCTCTAATACAGTGTTTTCTAACTCTTCTTCCTCAGATTCTTCTTCTTGTTCCATAGTAGGTTCATAAGCCGGTTCGGGCATGGCATTGGCTTTTTCTTCCCGAATAATTTCCAGTATGCGATCAAGCAGTATTTCATTTTCTGCTCGTATTTCCATTACTACCTGAGCTTTCTTCATAAGGATAGAGAGTACCGCACCCAGTAATTGCTGTTCGGGAGTGAGCTTTTTCGCTTTCTTTTTCAGAATAGCAATAAGCAAAGGGCGAAGCAGGATTTTATCCTCTTCATCGAGCTTGATACGTTTGACGTTTTTAGCATTCTGCTCATCAATAACCTGAACAATCTCTTCAAAGTCGTAGAAGTCTTTGTGCTTTTTGATTTTTACAAAAAAGCCACTTCCAACGGCAAGCACATTGTCGGTCATACCCAATAAGGTATCCGCAGCTTGCTTGGCATGTCCGGTAGGGAGTTCAAAATCTTCTCCGTCTAGTTCATCCAAACCGTCTTCACCTTCCTCATAGGAACCAATTTCCTGTTCAGGAGCATCGTAGATGTTTTGGTCAAAGTCATCGTTTATGGATGGTTCTTTTTCTGTTTCATCTTCATTGCTATCATCTTCCTGTTCTTCGTTTTCCTCTATCAGTTCCGTTTCCTGTTTAGGTGTTACTGTTTTTTTGCCATGACCGATTTCATCTTCAACTACCGGTTGGTTTAGCGGACTGTTATTCTCGTCCGGAATCTCTTCAAAAGCCACGTTTTCGGCTCCGGAATTCAATACTTGTTCTACTTCTGAATGTACGTCGCTCATGGCTGTTTACAGTTTTGATATAAATTGAATGCTTCGCTCTTCCAGTTGGTCGTACAACTGAATGAAGGGCTTGTAATAGTGTGGAATTGTCAAGCGTTCATCTACTTTTTGCTTGTAGTAAATGATGTTGCGTTTTCCGGTTCCAAATACCTGGGCAACTTTGGCGTAGCTGTATGAAGTGTACTTGTGGTACAAATGATAACAAGCCATGCGAGCTTCCCGGTACTCGGTAGTGGTGTTGGTATAAAAATCTTCTTCCTTCAAATCAAACAAGGCAATTGCTTCATTAGTAAGGAAGGTAAGCAGCAAAGGAGCATTGTTTTTTACCGGTTCAAACTGGGCTTTCTCCACAAAGCTGCGGAGCAATACCACCGTTTTTTGCAAACCGATTTTACCCACCACCATGTCAATATGGTACTGCAAATCCTCATAATCCGAACGCATGGTTTTGCCATGGATAGTGCTTGTTTCTTCCATTGGCTAACGTTTAATAGTGTAGGTATAAGAGAACATGGCTTTGTAAAGGGAATATTTACCCACTTTAACTTTTGAAGCTTCCAAAGGCGTTTTGAATCCCATTTTCTGTAAATCAGTTCGGGCAATTTCTCTTTTCCCTTTAGCATACAACTGATCCAAAATGGCTTCATCAGAATATGCCTTACCATTTGTTTTGGGAGCCTTGTGCTCAATGGCAAAAACCTCATAAGCTTCTAAATCGGATAAGTCTTCAATTACTCCTTCGGTTTCTTCATCGGTATTTAGTCCAAATACTTCCTGATTTTTATTGAACAGGGCTTTGGCTTCTTTTTTAGAGACAATCTTCCAAGTGAATCCATCACTAAAACTGTATAAGCTGCCCGGTTGCAAATCGTCTTGTTCTTCATTGTTTTCCAACTGGTCTTCAAACTCTTCGTAAAGGTCTTCTTCCAATTCTATGGAAAGGTGGTCTAGCTTTTTAGCCAAACGATCATGGTCATCGTCCACGGCATGTTCTAAATCTTCTTGCAGCTCTTCAAATCCTTTGATTCGTTTTTGCAATTGCTTAGGGAGCTGTTCTGTTTTTAGTTTGTTTTCGGCAAGGAAAATCTGATGCGGATATTTTTTCATGTGTAAATGTTTTATGCGGTTTGTTCTGCTTTTTCTTTTAACTCACTGAATTTCTCATGCAATTCCTCTTCAATAGGCTTGATTTTGTTCATGCCCCAAATGCGTTTGAGATCGCCTAAGAATTTCTGCACGGCTTTTTCGGTTTGCTCAACCTTATTGGGATCCTCTTTGATTGCCTTGGGCATCATGTTGGCAATCTTTTTCATATTGTCTTTTAGCTTGGTCGTGAGCTTTCGTTTCACCGGCTTTTTGATTTCACCCGAAGCAATTTTTTGCTTTCGTTCTTCACGTAGCTTTCTTCGGCATTCAGCGAGGTAGTCCATGGTCTTTTCCGACTTCTCTACAATCTTTTTGGATTGAGCTTTTTTGAGCTGCTTTTTTTGTCGCTGCTCTGCCTTGTCAGTTAGCTCGTCTTTGATGGTAGCAATATCTTCTTTGAGCAAATCAATAGCGGTTTCGCCAATTTGCTCTGCCATGTCCTTCATGGTTTTATCGTCAGGAAATTCTTTTAAACCTTCCAGTGTTTCATCGTAAATGCTCAAAGCCTCCAGGGAGCGTTCGCTCAATACCTTTTTGGCTACACCTTCTTTTTCGAGCAATTTGTATGGATCATTTTTTATCATCGCTTGTATTATTAATTGTTAATGAATTATGCAGCCTTTTTCAGGGCTTTGATGCGTTGCAGGCGTTCTTGCATTTGCTTGAAAGCACCACGTAGTTTTCTGATTTTATCTAGCTTATCGGCTGAACTTTCCAATACTTCACCTTTCTTGGCTCGTTTGGTATCGGTCACTTTTGCTGATTCACCACCATACACCATGAGTTCAGTAAGTACCTTATCATTGAGTGAAGCAAACTCTTCCACACGCTCGGCAACCGACTTGGGTTTGTATCCCTTTTGTTCACGGTCTTTGATGATTTCCTCTGCCTTTTGACTTACTGCTTCGGTTCCGGTGCGTTCTTCCAAAATGCGTTGCTTTTCTTCAATTTCTGTATTGATTCTGCCGTTTACCTGCTCAAAATCAAAGTTGATGTCGTAGCCTTTAGGCTCCAGTACTTGTTCCAATCCACGTTTTAAAGTGGCATTGGCTTTTCGTACCGTATCGTAGATGTTTTGATCTCGATAAGTGGTTTGGGTGGTTTCATCCTCCAAATAATCCTTGTAGATTTTAAGCACCGTTTCAATACTTCGGGCTTGCACTTTTATTGGATTTCCGTCTTTATCAGTAGTCTTTTGAGGCTTGTAGCGTTCCACCGCCTGATTGACATGCTCAATATTGCTATTGAAATTATCACGAGCCGACTTTATATCGGTGAGTACATTTTGCTGATTTTTCAGGCTATTAATTTCATCCTGAATTTGCTCACGCTCTTCCATAAGTAGCAATTCAGCCAAAGCCTTTGGATCGGTTACCAATCCCATTTTCAATTCAGAAGGATTGAACTCTTCTAAATTCAGGGCATTGGTTTTTCCGGCTCTGTACCAAATTTCATTGATACGGCTTGTTTTCTCTTCCAACTTCTGAAAGATGAAAGTATCCACACTGTCTTCCATGAGTGGATTAACAATTCGCACATTGGCATAGCGGTTTCCAAATCGCCAAATACGACCTTCGAGTTGTTTAACATCCGTTGGGTTCCAGTCGAGCCAACAATTGTAAAGTGTAGTGGCTTTGTTTTGAAGGTTGATACCTTCTTTGATGGTCGCACTTCCAATCAGCACCTTGATGGTTCCTGCCAAAAACTTCTCTTTGATGCCTTCCTTTTTTGCAGCACTCAATCCACTTTTGATAATGCCAACTTCGCTATCCTTGAAGCCAATTTTCTTAATCAGGTATTCACGTATAAGCGGAAAGAAACTCACTCCGGCATTCATGTATATTACCTGTCCGCTTACATCTTCACCACGCATTTCATGGAATCGCTTCACGCTTTTGATGCACTCCATCACATATTTCAGTTTGGGAGACGAATCCACGTATTGCTCGTAGCTTGGATTTTTATCCGGATTACAGGCATAGAGGTATGGACTTAAAGCAAGCTGCCTTGCAAAAGAAAGTCCTCGTAATATTCTAGCTCCTTCTTCTTCATCAGCCGACATACTATTTTCATCAATAGCATCACCTTTGGAAATGTCTTTACTTTCTTCTTCTATCCCCATTGGGTTTACACAGAAATTGGTAAGACTTGTTCTACCAGTAACATACAGCTCTACATCCTGCATAAAACCTCTTTGAGTTGGTGTAAGAGGTAAGTTGGTACTGATTTGCTCTTCGGGTGGAAGGGTAATCACCTGATCGCCTTCACGCTTGTTGACCATAGGTAATACAATCTTGTTTGGACGTTGGATATTGGCATCTTCACCGGTTTTGTAAGTAATGAATTTGAATATGAGCGATTGCAAAGCAATAAGATTGGCAAAGCCCATCACAATCTCTTTTCGTTCCGGTTTGAGCTTGGCATTGATGACCAACTCCAAACTTGTTTTGATGTAGGTATCGAAAAACTCTTTGATGTTCTTTACTCCCGATTTTTCCAATTGCTGATAACCAATTAAGGCAAGCATGGAATAAATCTCTAGTGGAGAATTGGTAAATGGCGTAGCGGTTAAAAGCAGTACGTTTCTCATTTTATTGTTTCTAAGAATGTACTGGCTAATCATAAAGCCACGCAAAGCCGTCATGGATGGTTGTCCGGATTTGATTTCATAAGGAGCACGTTCACGTTTGCCACTCCCTTGCTGTTCACCTTTTACCTGAGTAAAGGACTTTTTCATGGCATGAGCTTCATCAACCACCATGTAGTCAAAACCAAGCTCTTCGATGTTTGCTGTTCCTCCTTTCACGCCACGTCCCATCATCTCTTCAATCTTTTCAAAGAGCTTTACTTTTTCACGTTCTTCCTCGGTTCCTTGGTTGAGAATATCAAAAAGCTCATTCCCAATGGTGTCCCAAGTATCATCATTAAAGGCTAATCGGTTGAAACCTTCATAAGTGAGTACCGAAATGGAATATTCAGGAACAGGTTGCACCGTTTCGTTTTCATCCATTAAGGGCTCTAAATAATCTCGTCCAAGATTATACAGATCCATCACCTGATATTGAGGCAAAACTCCGGTAAGGGTGACTTGCCCTTTTTCTACCACACCTCGCAGTTCCGATAGCCAGTTTTTATAGGTTTGGTTCGGAACCACAATAAATGGACGTTTACATTGTCCGCTTTCCAAGGCTTGTGCAAGCGATAAAATAGCGGTCATGGTTTTTCCTACACCTACATCATAAGCAATACAACCGGAACCATGCACACTGATAAATCCAATACCTTCTCGTTGAGCCGGACGGATAAATAATGGTTTGTTTTTGAAAGTAGCGGAACAGGTAAAGGCTACCGGAATTTTGAAATAATTGATTTCTACATAGCCGTTGTAACGCTCATTCCAAAGCTGCTCAATCTTTAACTGGTCTTCACGAGTAAGTCCCTTTGCCAAAAACTCCACAAAGAACGTATCACCTTCCTGTTTGGCATTTTGACGAATACGGAGCTTTTCTTCTTTGTCGTAATGTCTTGGCGGTGTTCTGCCATCTATGTAGTAGGAAATAATATCCCAGGCACTTGATTTCTTAAAGTCATCTTTAGGCTGATTGCGAAGCCATTGTTTAAACGCATCGGTTAAATCCGTTGTGCCTTCTTGCCATTTTCCGGTCGTAGAATTGTACTCTGTGAAAGCAGTTCCATCGGTCAAAGCTCCCACACGAATCTCTTTACCAAAAGAAGAAGTAGGCTTGATAAACAAGCGGTTTTCTTTTCTCGGATCGGTCAAGGTAAGTTTTGGTGGTTTTACCGCTTCTAATCCTTTCCATTGGCGGTTGTATTGTTCTTCGCCAAAGGTTTGAATGATGGTTTCTTTTTCACGCAGCAATACCGATTGACGTTTGTAGATGTTTTCGGCATAGTAGAGTACGCTTGGCATGTAGTCGCCATTGTAGTAGCAAACCACTCCGGCTTTGAGCCACTTATCCAGTTCTTTGCCAACTTCATTCAAGGGAACCACATATTTTGACCAACCGTTTTTCTTAGCCAAAATCACCGTTTCGTCATTGTAACCATTGGTTTTGCGTTTATACCAAACCCATGCTTTGATTTCATCTTCGGTAAGTCCTTTGTTGTATTGCTGCATGATCTCGTCAAAGGAAAAATTGTCCTTTGCGACCACCATGGGAGCATCCGGATTGATGGCTTTTTGTAGTTCCTTTTCTGCTCGTTCCTTTTTGGTTTTTTGAACGACTTGCTCAATATTTTCTTTGTACACTTTGTCCTTTACTAAATGCTCCACATCGTCTTTGATGTTGGATTTAAGAGCTTCCACATGTTTTACCGGAACATCTACCGAAGGCACGTCAATACCTGCAATTACATCGTCCATTGAGCCTTTAACCTTTGTAGTTGGCTTTCCAAAACGGTCGGTTGTTTCGTATTGCTCTCCCAGTATTTTAGTAGGGTTTTGCTCAAACCAAGCATCACCCATTAGTAAGTTGGGTTGCTCTGTTTGACTAACAGATTCAGTTTCTTTCACCGTTTCCAGTTCTTGCATTTCGGCTTTGAGCCATGGGTAATCCTGCAACACTTCTTCGGGAATTTCCTTACCGGCTTTTATGGCTTCGGTAATGAGGTATTCATGCTGTTTACCGTCTGCATGATTTAATACCATTGGGCTACCGTTTTTTTCAATCGCCTTGATTTGTTGGTATTCTGTTTTTCGCATTTCCCATGCGTACTCAGCAGAAGTAATGTCGTTCGGACCAATAAAGCCTCGTTCTTCTAGTAGTGGATCCATGCTTTTTTGTTTTTTAAGTTCATCTAATCGTTTGTTTGCCTCTCGTGCGATTTGGGCAAAGCCTTTATATCCTTGTGCCATGCCTTATGCGTTTTGATGAGCTAATTCCTGTTCAATAAGTGCAATGGCAGAGCCAATGGGCATACCTTCTTTGGCTACATAGCGGATAATCATTTCCTCAATTCGGGCATAGCCCTTTGGAGTGCTTTGCATTTCACACACGTATTGCCATTTGTTGGAATCGCATTCCTGTAATTCCAATTGGATTAATTTTTTCAGTTCTTGTATAGATGAATTTTTTGCCATGTCTTTAGTTTTTGCGTTTGAATACTATGATGTCTGTACCGATGTCAGTGGTTTTAAACATTCGGGCAGGAAGCCTGTAAGCATCTACCAAATCAGCTTTGGCTGCTACCTTTTCTTTGAGCTTGTTGTATTTGGAATTGTTGCTTAGAAAGGCACTTGGAATGATGAAAACCAATACACCTCCGGGCAACAATAAATCCAGTCCACGAGTAATAAAGTACTGGTCGTATTCCGTGGCTCCAGTCCATTTCTTTTCGCCCATGCCTGCCCATTTCCCTGAAAACTCACCGTAAGGAGGATTGCCAATAACCAGTTCATACTTAGCTCCACCAAAATCATCTTTCAAGTGGGTGTTACCTGCAAAAAAGAGGGTTTCAAAAGGCTGCTGATAGATACTGGCATTCGGATAAATGATTTCTGCAATGCGGACTGAATAAGGATTGATTTCATAACCGACCAATTCAGCTTCTTTGGGAGCATATTTGAAAAAGTTTCCTGTTCCGCAGGAAGGTTCTAATACTGCACCGCCTGAATAACCAAACTTGTATGCCAAGCCCCACATTTTCTGCACAATAACCTCCGGAGTGAAGTATTCATACAACACACCTTTGCCTGAAGCTCCTTGCTTGATTAAGCCACCGCTTCCGGTATATTGAGCAATAAACTGTTTGTCCTCTTCTGAATAGGCTTCATCCTCGGCATCTTTCTCCACGATAAACTCTTCAATTTGAAGATTCAAGTCATGTTGATTACTTGGCTTTTTATCGGGTTTGGATTCCGGTTTAACCGCAGGAGTTTTTTCATTGAGTAGATAGCGAACCAAATATTCCAGTACGCCCGAAGTAGCTCCGGGTACTTTCCAAATCTCATTGTCTAAAATCAGATCATCGAGGTAATTGCGAATGATTGCTTTATGTTTTTTCTCGCCTGATTTACTTTGCGTAACCAAAGAAGAGGATTCTAGTTTGATGGGAGCTCGTTCCTTAAAACGCTTACGAATATCTTTTACCAGTTCCAATTGAGATTGAATGGAAGTGGCTTCAATACAGTCTAAAAGAATCGTTCTTAACTTCGATTGATTGTAAGGATTACCAAATACCAACACCTTGTTTTGAGGGTATTCGTCATCGGTCATTTTCCATGAAGCAGCTATGATAAAATCAATAGAACCTTCCTTGGCTGCCGGACTTTTATCAGGGATTTGACTAATGGTAACACCTTGTGTTTTGGCAAAGGCAATTAGTTCATCAAGAGCTTTTCTAAGTTTCTTTAGCTTTTGCTCTTCATTGTTGTAAATGCTATCTCTACTTTGAATATGAGCTGCAAGTGTTTTTACATGTTCATCAAATGCAGCTTTTAAGGCTTTCCTTTTTGTTGAGAAAATGTCTTTATCTGAAACCGGTGTACTTGGAGAAGAAGAACCTGAAAAATCACCAAATTCTTTACCCGAAGAATTACCATAACTAAATCCTTTTTCAGGAATAGTTCTCAGTCGAATAGAACCTCTGTATCCGGTTTGTTTGGTAAAAGGAATTTCAATGTCTTCCTCGGTATCTTTTAAAAGCTCTGATTCTTGCTCTTTAGGCTCATCAATTCCTTTGGTAATAACCGCATTGAGAGCGGTATCAAAATACACATCTCCAGTATCGGGATAATCACGTTCATAAACGGCATCCACCACAAGTGGCATCATCAGTACAAATGGATGTTGTAACCCTCTAGCATCTTTGGTTTTTCCTTTTTCAGCCAGTAAACAACCTTTGGTTGCTTCCATTACGCCTAGTTCCAATTCGGTGATTCCCAAATGCAATAATGCCTTAATGGAATCAATGAGAATATCAACGGCAAAACCAACAAAGTAGCTGCCTAACTTTAAGCAAACAGGGTAATTGTCCGGCTTTAAAAATCCGGAACGTTTCATGCCTTCCAAAAAGCTCAATAGGCTTTCCGCATCTATGGGTTGAATATGGTTTAATGAAGAAGGAATAACCGAAGAATAATCCGGGTATCGAGTTTGGGTGCGGTATTGTTCCACACGATCTTGATCCACTTCTGAAAGTCCTGTACCATCTTTGCTATCAATGTTAATGGCTTCCCAACATTTGGGAGTGATACAGTACAAGCCTTCAGCTACATGGTCGGTATCAGGAATAAAAAGGAGTTTGAATCCATTGGTAGCTACAATACCATTTTTATCAAAGTTTACCCCCAACATGGCGGTTCGGTATTCGTCTTTTGAAACGAAAGAAGCGACAATCTTTTGCAAGCCTTTATCCATCGGATCGGCTTTCCAGTCAAGTGGTTTGATTGCCTTTACCTGTTTGTATTCTTGTGGAACGAGTTCCCAAAGATTGGTAGAGAGAGCTTCTTTAAACTGTTCATCATCAATGATTCGATAGTAGTGAGCCCAACCTAATTTTTTCATAGGTGTTCGCATTCCGGTCATTTGCGACCTAAGAATGGCTTCAGGAAAACTGTCTAAGTGATGTCCATTGCGAATATCCATAAGAAGCACATCCAATTCCCTGGCAGCTCCTTCGTAGTTCTTTTGTTTGTAGGCTTTATCAAATGCTTGAAATATGCCATCAGGGGTTAATCCACTATGAGCAAGAATACCTTCGTCTTTGGGTTGTTCTTGTGGCGTTTCAGGTTTGGGATTAGTTTGCTCTTCATTGTTTTCAGTAGTTTCTAATTCTAGTTTATGACCTTGATTTAATAGGTTGCTCAACCATCCGGATAAGAATTTGTTTTGCTCTTTTTTCTCTTTGAGGTTCACCAGTTCCTTACCGTCCTCAAAGACATATACCGGTCGGTAACCAAATTGGTCTTGGTAGTGCATGGCTTCACCGGTTTCCAGTTCCAAATCAATGCGAATCTGCATATCAGGATCGGGAACTAAATCGCCATTCTGACTGAAATAATGAGCCAATGCAATGAGGTAACGTCCTTTTTTATCCTGACCTAAAAAGTCATAGGATAAGTCCATCAAGGCTTTGCTGTCCAATTCTGACTTACCGCTTGGAGTACCTGTCTCCAAATGTTCATTTAGATTAGGAATGAGTTTTTGCAGCTTATTGAAAATGGCACTATACGGCTGCATCTTTTTAGGCTTGGATAAATTCTCCAATGCCTTTAAGTTCTGAGCCTTTTCCTTTAACCAGTTATCGTAATTACCGGTGAGGGCTTTTTTATCCGCATCGGTAATATTGGAGTAGTTTTCATCGAGCCATGAAGCAAACGCCTCGGTAGAAGTGCTTTCGTTTTCCGGTTCTCCAATTGGCTTATTTATTTGCTCTCGGAATTTTCTGAAAAACAAATGGTAATCCTTGGGTGGGATTTGTGGTTTTTCAGGATCAGGATTCAGGATGTTTTGAATGGTATAGTATTCTTCCCAAATCTCATTTTTTCGGTTGCTTAAATCAGCATGATTCACACGCAACCAACCGGAAAACAGCAAAGGCATTTCCTCTTCCTCCAAATTGCCAAAATCAGCTTGTCTCTTGCGAGCAAACTTCCCAAAGGCATTGAGAATTTCTAATTTGTCTTTTTTACTTAATGGACGGTCGGATTGAACGAGTGACTTTGCATTTGGCTCCTTGGTTTGCACTTCCGTTGGTTCGGACTTTTCTCCAATGATATTACCTTCCTTAAATAGCTGACGAGCTTTTCGGACATAGTTTCTTGGATAGATGTTGATGGAGTGGAGCTTATCTCCAAATGTTTCTTTGGCGAACTCACTTACCAATTGCTCGGCAATGCTCTTACTTGGTTCAAATACAATGTAGTTCTCCCAAAACAGTTTGCCTTCATCATCTTTGGCTGCAATGCTTACATAACTGAAATTCTTATGGTCGATGTTTTCTTCGGATGCAGAAAAAGAGGGCTTTATATTTATAGCAATGGTTGTTTCTCCCGATTCGAGAGCTACTTTAAGGTTGTTTGCAAAATCTACAATGGAATTGGTTTTAGAAGCATACCACATATTTTGGCGGTAGCTGTATTTAAAACCTACGGCTTTTAATTGAGAGGTTGTGGCTTCATCCGGCTTTTCATCAAAGCGAAGCTCTACACCGTTTTTATTTGTATTAAATGAAATATCTACCTTCATCCAGTCTTTTTATTATTTATAAAAAGCCTTTCTAAAGGCAGGGAAAGCAAAGCCTATATAGCAAACAGGCTGCGATTACACAAAGCCTCTATAATATATATATTTATAGAGATACTTCTGTGTGTACAAAGGTAATTTAAACACAGAAAAAAAGTTGGTTTTAAATTGTAATTCGGTACAAATTAAGATGCGTCTCAAATATTATAATACCTAAAAATCTTTATAATAAAGGCTTTGCATTTATTACAGGGATAAATTAAGCCGTGTTTCATCGGTACAACTTTTCCAACTTTTTCAGTCTGCTAATCATCTAATGGACTCTTTATATTTTGGATGGAATCTTTTGCAATATGCGTGTAAATCAAAGTTGTGCTGATATTGTTGTGCCCAAGTAGTTTTTGAATATGTGCTATGCTTATACCATCTTCAAGTAAGTGGGTTGCAAAACTGTGTCTTAAGGTATGTAGAGTCGCTGATTTGTTTATTTTGGCTTTTTTCAAGGCTCTCTTAAATAATTGTCCGGCACTTTCAGAAGAGTATTTACCTCCCTTTTGCCCTTCAAACAAGTACATCTTGGGTTTGTATTCTTTGTAATAATCTCTTAAAAGCAAGAGCACTTTATTTGATAGGATCGTATATCTATCCTTTTTTCCTTTTGCACCCTTTATATGTATCAACATTCTTTCCGAATCAATATCTTCTTTCTTTAACTCCAGCAATTCCCCAATTCTCAACCCAGCGCTGTAGATGAGCGAGAGTATTGCTTTATGCTTCAGATTGTTTGTGTTTTCAATTAGACGTATAGTTTCTGTTTTACTCAACACAACAGGTAATTTGTTTTCCCTTTGGGTTACTTTTAAATATTCAAATGGAATATCTCTTCTGTGAATTTCCTTATAGAATAACTTTAAAGCTCCAACAATTTGCCTTTGATAAGAGGCTGAGATTCCTTTAATGTTTACCAAATGATAAATAAAGCCAAATAACTCCTGGTCGGATATAGACTTGAATGGTTTATTGTTGAAGTGTGATTTTGTCAACAACAAATGCCCTTTGTAATTGGTAATAGTCTGTTTGCTATAACGCTTTAACTCCAAAATCCTAATAAATTCTGTTATAATATCCATTCAACAAAGATAGCTGTTTATACAGATTTATAGCAGATTAACATAGTAATACAATGATAAAATTTAATTGTTTAGCTATATTTGCATTAACAACAAGTTAGGCACAATACAGATCGTAGACCACACTTGTTTTGAACATGAATCATAAGTTAATTGCATGTGTATTTTTCAGAAATTAATTTTTAATGACCACTTATTCAAATTCATATATTATGACGCAATATCTTAAATACTCATTATTGTTTTTGTTCGGAGTATTAATAACTTTTTCAATCTTACTCTGGAGAGAAAATAACAGTCTCAATACTCAAATAGATAATCATGAGTTTACGATTAGTACGTACGTTAAGGTAATCGAAGCTTTTGGGAGGTTAGGTGAAGTTGATATTAAAGCGCTCAAACATGAACTATCTGATGACTTTGAAGTTAGTGGGTCATACGAATCGAGTGATCAAAATAAAGTTTATCATACGATAATCGTAAAAGATTTTGATGATGGACGCCCAAAAAGTATAGGTAATTTTATGGGAGGAGCTGAGATTGTTACGGATACTACTGATCAGATTGAAACAATAATCCTTTATAAACCATAATGAAATGTGCCTAACAACAAATAAACAAAACAGCGCCGATAGGATTCAAGGTTTGCGCTACTTTGCTTATTTTAGACCGTTATGTGCAACCTAAAAAAACGAACGACAGTGCAACATTGAAATGGAAGGAATGCAAAACGCCAACCCTTCACAAAATTAAAAGAGGTGTTTTTGCCAACACACAAGCCCACACTAAAACACCACATTTAATTTTGCCCAACCGCACCCAAGCCCACCCACCACCCCAAAAGATGAATGGATTGACAACAATCAAGTAAACTTTTCGACCAGTTCATTACACTTTGCAGACATTTCTTCTGAACTGTAAGGCATATCCTCATCCAACCAATTTGTTAGATAACTGACCAATGCAGCGGACAACGCTTCACTTGTAAAATATATTTTGAGTTGTTCTGACTTTGATTTTGATGAATCACGTTTTAAATCTTTGGCAATTTTCAAACTCATCACATCTCGAATATGACCGATAATTAAATCCCCACCTTTCTTCCCCAACATTGCTTTTGCAATTTGAAAATTGTCTGCGCAGTGATTGAAAAGCATTTCAAAATCTATCCCATCTTTACTTTTCTCGTTCATCGTTCCAAGCAAACTAAAGAGTAATTGTTCTTTACTTTCAAAATGAGCGTAGAAAGTGGAACGACCTACATTTGCTCTATCAATTATTTCTTGAACTGTTACCGCTTCATACCCTTTCTCTAAAATCAATGCTCTAAAAGCATCTGACAAATACTTCTTTGATTTTTGAATTCGCCTATCAACAGGCTTTTGAGTTTTCTTCTTTATTTTACTGAACTTTTATCCGAATCTGTTCCATAACAGACACTTTGGTCGATTTAGCTATTGTACGTTTTTTTAAGACATTCTATTTTTGCATTACAAATATAAAACAAGTTATTCGATAACAGACAACAAGTTTTAAAACAAACGAAGTATATGATAAAATCAATTCTAAAATACGGTTTTCTTTCAGTCGCCATTTTTCTAATGGCGTTTGCACCAGCGGACACACCAACCGAAATCGTAAAAAAGGCTCATTACAATGTTCGAAGTAGTGCTTACTCAATGAATATGACAATGAAATTAGTGCGTCCAAAATGGACAAGAGAACTCACTTTCAAATCTTGGTCAAAAGATGCGGATTACGGAATGATGGTAATCCAAGCACCTGCAAAAGACAAAGGAATCTCGACTTTGAGAATTAAATCGGAAGGTTGGACTTGGCTTCCTTCCATTGAAAGAGTAACCAAAATTTCACCGTCCCAAATGAGCCAATCTTGGATGGGTTCAGATTTTACGAATGAGGATTTATTAAAAGAAGCTTCGATAGTGAACGACTACACGCATAAACTATTAGGCGAAGAAAAATTTCAAAATGTTACTTGTTATAAAATTCAAGCAACACCTAAACCAAATGCAGCGGTAGTTTGGGGCAAGGTCATTTTATGGATTAGCAAAGATGATATATTACAACGGAAAGCTGAATACTATGATGAAGATGGAACATTGATAAACACACTTATCAATAGTGATTTCAAAACTGTAGGAGGTAAAAAAATAGCCACCACTTTAGAAATGACACCCAATAATAAAAAAGGACAAAAGACTATCCTAACAATTTCAGCTGCAAATTTCAGTGAGAAATTGGACAATAACTTTTTCTCAAAAGAAAAAATGAAAACCGTAAAATAAAATGAAGCAACTTATAAAATTAGCTTGGCGAAACATTTGGCGAAAACGCAAAAGAAGTGTAATTGTCCTTGTCAGTATTGCTTTTGCTATCATTATTACAATTAGCCTGCGTTCTTTAATGCTTGGTAATGGCGATAAAACGGTAGAAGCAGGTGTAAAGAATGTGGGATATATTCAAGTACATACTGCGGATTATTGGAAAGATAAGTCTATCAATGATTTGCTTTTGGATGATGATAAATTGATAGACAAAATCAACTCTATAGAAGGTGTTACACAAATTATTCCACGACTTCAAAACTTCTCATTAGCCGCAGGAGACAAAACTTCAAAGGCTTCTTTGGTTTTGGGCATTGATGGCGATAATGAAAATGAATTTAACAAAGTAAAAGACAGAATTGTAAAGGGTAGTTTTTTTACTTCAAAGAGCAAAAAAGTAGTGATAGCAGAAGGGTTAGCAAAATATTTAAAACTTACAGTAGGCGATACATTGGTGTTAATCGGACAAGGTTATCAGGCAAATGTAGCAGCAGGTAAATACCCAATATCAGGAATTGTAAAAATTCCTAATCCACAAATGAACGTGATGTTGGTGTATATGCCTTTGTCTTTGGCACAAGAATACAATAGTGCATTTGGAATGTGTAGCGCTTTAATGCTCAACATTAAAGACAGATCCCAAACAAACAGAATTTCCAAAGAACTAAAATCAAAGTTGGGTAGCAATTATGAAATTATGACTTGGGATGAAATGATACCTGAAATTTTGAACGGGCTCAAAATTGATACCACCATTTTTATTTTGATTTCCTCGTGTCTTTTCTTAATTGTGGGTTTTGGAATAATCGGAACAATCATAATGATGGCATTGGAACGAAAAAAAGAATTTGGAATACTTCAAGCAATCGGATTACAGAAATCACAAATACAAACTGTGATATTTTTAGAAAGTTTAATGTTGGGCATTACAGGAATTATTATAGGATTATCAATCGCAATTCCATTTATGATTTTTATGTACTACCACCCAATTCCATTGACAGGAGATGGTGCAAAATCTTTTGAGGCAATGGGTGTGGAACCCATTATGCAATTTGGAATCAAACCGAAACTATGGGCTTTAATGTCATTTATAGTTTTCTGCATAATGCTAATTGCAAGTTTGCTTCCTATTCAAATCATTAATAAACAAAAAGTGGCTGAAGCCATAAAACGATAATAATATGACTACAAAATTAGCTTGGAGAAATATTTGGCGAAACAAAACACGGACAACCGTTTTTTTATTGGCAGCCTTCTTTGGATTTGCAATGGCTTTATTCACATTAAATTTAATGAAGTCTATATCCCAACAGCGTTTGGATGATGCGAAGAATCTACAAACAAGTGATTTGCAAATTCACAAAATGGGATTTCAAGACGACAAGGACATTACACTTTTTATTCCTAACGCAGAAAATGTAATTCAGAAAGTCAAAGAAAACGCAAATGTAGATGTTGTTGCAAAACGCATATCCACAAATGCAGTTGCAGCTTCACCTGAAAACAGCATAGGTTGTGAAATTAAGGGAGTTGAACCTACAACTGAACGTGAAATAAGTGTAGTACAAGATTTTTTGGTTGAAGGCAGCTATTTAAGTACAGATATGAGAATGCCAATTCTAATCAGTAAGAAAACTGCCGACAAGTTAAAATTGAAATTGAAATCAAAAATCATTATCACACTCAAGAACACTCAAGAGGAAATTGTTGGCGGAAGTTTTAGAGTAGCAGGAATTTTTGCAACACCAAGTACACCTTTTGATGAAAATACGGTAATTGTAAATTACACCGATTTACAAGAATTGGGTTCAATTTCTGAACCGCAAGAAATCGCTATTAAAATTAAAGACCCAACAAAATTAATAGAAACACAGAGTGGTATTCAGGAAACGCTATCTGCCGAATATGAAGTGAATAATTGGAAAGAATTATTGCCAGAACTCAATGCTTTTGATGCTTTTATAAATATGGTTGGAGTTCTTTTTACAATCATTGTCATTTTAGGTTTAGGGTTTAGCTTGATGAATATTATGAATATGATAGTTCAAGAAAGAACGCACGAAATAGGAATGTTACGAGCCATTGGACAAAGTAAATTCAAGGTGTTTTCAATGCTACTAAATGAAGCAGGAGTGCTTATGATGATAGGTGCAGTTTCAGGAATATTATTTGGCTATGTTTTAACTCTCATTGCCAGCAAGGTAGGTGTGCCTATAAGTTCAGGACTTGATATGTTAGGCATTAGACCAGTGATGTATCCTAAATTGAATCCTGAAATTATAATAATGGTAATTGTAATTGCTAAAATTTTAACGGTTGCAATTGCTTCAATACCAGCATACCGAGCAATGAGAATTAAGCCTAATGGCGTATTAAGAGATTAACAACAAAAAAAATAAAATGAACGTAATAGAAATAAAAAACCTTCGCAAGATTTACAACGAAAAAACAGTTCCAGTAAATGCAGTAAATGATGTTTCCCTTTCATTTAAGGCAAAAGAATTTACCGCTATTGTAGGTGCTTCGGGTTCAGGAAAAACAACTTTACTTAATTTGATAGGTGGCATTGACACACCCACAAGTGGCAATGTATTTATCAATGGAAAAAATGTAAGCGAATTATCCGAAAACAAAATGACACAATTTCGCAGAGACAATATTGGGTTTGTGTTTCAGCAGTATAATCTTTTACCAGTTTTAACTGTAAAAGAAAATGTTGAGTTTATAATGGAACTGCAAAAGAAACCAAAAGAAGAGAGAGAAAAAAGAGTGACCGTACTACTTACCGAAATTGGTTTAGCAGATAAAATAAATGAAAGACCTGCAAAACTTTCAGGTGGTCAACAACAAAGAGTTGCAGTTGCAAGAGCTTTAGCTCACAAACCAACTTTTGTAATTGCTGACGAGCCAACCGCAAATCTGGATAGTAAGTCAACTGCGGATTTGCTAAACATTATGGAAGAACTTAATCAAAAAGAAGGTACAACCTTCATTTTTTCCACTCACGACCAAAGAGTAGTTGACAGGGCAAAACGAGTAATTGTATTTGAAGATGGGAAAGTGATAAGCGATACTTCAAAATGAAAAATTCAAATCTTATAATAATTCTTCTTCTTTTTCCAAGCCTTGGTTTATTTGCCCAAAATGAAAACATTAATCCAACAGACACAATTGATGTAGAACAAATTGAAAATAACAATCCAAGTAAGTTTGAAATAAATGGGTATCTGAAAGATTTGGTTTCAGTAGCTATTCCTTCTTTCAATGGATTATGGTCTTTCGATAATCAAATACATAACCGTGTTAATTTTAAATACTACGCTAATTCTTGGCTTACACTTAATGCTGAAGCAAGAAATAGAATTTACTTTGGGAATAGCGTTCAACAAATTCCAAATTTTGACGAGCAAGTTAATCAATCGTTAGATTATATACGTTTAGGAGGTATTGTCTCGCAAGGGCAATCTTACCTCATTCATTCAACAATAGACCGTGCAAACTTAAAACTTGATAAAGATAAATGGCAAGCGATAATTGGTAAACAGCGAATTAATTGGGGGAAAACGTATGCTTGGAACCCGAACGATTTGTTTAATGCTTACTCATTTTTCGATTTTGACTATGAAGAACGCAGAGGAACTGATGCTGCATTGGTAAAGTACAATATAAGTTCATTATCATCTATTGAATTCGCATCCAACATTGATAGCACTTTTGACAAAATGATATTTGCAACTAATTACAAAACAAATATTAAAGAATATGACTTTCAATTTTTGGTTGGTAAATACAAAACAGATATTGCCCTTGGTGCAGGTTGGGCAGGCCAAATTAAGAATGCAGGTTTTAAAGGAGAATTGACCTATTTTCAACCTTACAAAAATGTTGGCGTAAACCCGACTTTTATAGGCGACATTTCATTTGATTACACACTGCCAAACACATTAAATTTCCGACTTGAATTCATTGGAAATACAAATCCTATTAAGACCACAAATATCCAATTTTTGACTCAACCCGTTTTTGCAAAAGGACTAATCAACAACTATGTTTCAACCTTCATTTCTGTCGGTTATGACATTACACCATTAATAAAAGCCAACTTAAATTCCATTTGGAACATTGACGACAACTCTATTTTCTTGAACCCAACAATTGACTTCTCTCTGACAGAAAATACTAATTTACTGATTGTAGCACAAATATTCACAGGCGACAAAAACAGTCTTTACAATGGAGTTGGAAGCTATGTTTTCACAAGGCTGAAATGGAGTTTTTAACGACAAGTACAGCCAACACATTTGGTGGCACATTTGTATTTTTCCGAACCCTCAATCCAACGCTAAAAAATCCAAAAGAGCCACCAAGCCAACGCACCTGAAAAGGAAAGGCAGCACATAACATTGTATAAAAGCAATAGCGGTTCGGGTGCAAACTCGAACCGTTTTTGCGTTTAATTAAGTATATTGCTTGCCGAAAAGTAGTTGCATTTTAATCCGCTACTGCTCTTATACTAACCGTTAAATAAACAACTCCTTATAAATCTCCATTGTGGACTTGTTGTAGCTCCAATTCTTCCACGCATACTTTAAAGCTTCTCGTCCAATGTCGGTGCGTAATTGAGCATCAGTAATCAATTTCTGTAATTGCTCTTTCCACTCATTTTCATTTTTCGCAAGCATGCCATTTTCACCATGCTTGATGATTTCAGAATAAGGAAAAAGAGAAGAACTTATCATAGGAATTGCAAAAGCAGCAGCCTCCAAATACTTTACAAATGATTTTCCTTCCGTATTAAATAGATGGTCGTTCATGGGGTGAAGTATTACATCCAAGGCGAGCTTATTCAACTTAGTGGGATATTCTAAAAAAGACACTGGCTTCACGAATTTGAAAGTTAAATCACCAAGGCTGTTTTCGTCTTTGAGTTTTCCATTCCAACCAAAAATGAAGAGTTCCGCATTTTGGTCTTTCAATACTTCCTGCAAAACAGGTAAAATGCTTTTAACATCTTCCGATTGTGAAGGATTGGTAATGATTCCCAGTCTTACAGTTTTACCATTATTCTTGTTGATTTGAGGAACTTCGGCATAAGCTTGATTAGAAAGTAAGTTGGGAACAAAAGCAAACATCGGATCCGAATCAGGAAAAGCGACTTCCAACTTATCTTCAATGGCTTCCAATATTCCATTGGTTGGAGCTGTTATCGCATCCATTTTGGAAAGGTTCTCCAATAGCTTATCCAGTTGCTCTTTTGGGTACTTTTTTATTCCGGGATGATAGTCAGGAAAATTGAAATAATGACAATCAATATCCATTACAAACTGAATGCGGTCATTAATGGAAACAATACCTTCAATGATGGGTTGAATATCTGTAAAGAAGGTAGGAAATACGATGTAGTCAGCCCAACGAATTAATCGTTCATCAACCGGAGTATCGTATTCATCATGCTTTTTGTTGAAGTTCCATTTGTGAATTTGATTCACAACAGCTTTATGCGACTTGGTTTTATTGAGCTCCAAAGCAGGTGCAATCATTCTGTAATAACCCGAAGCATTCATACAAGGAGCCACATACAGCACATGCACTTTTTCAGCTTCATCTTGTAGTTCAGGGTATTTTTCCTCGAAGGAAAGGGAGCTGTTTAATCGCTCCAATAGTTCTTTTAAATTTCTCATGAGTTCACGTCTTTTTTTACCGGGGTTCCCTCGAAATACTTTTCAATCTCGTTACCGGTTTGTTTGTCATAAATGATGGCAGCATCGGCTTTTGTGCCGTATTCCGTTACTTTCTTTCTAAGTCTTGCTAAACCTAAATTTCGGTCCAGGAACTTGGAATACTTGTGCTTCCAGTCCAATGACCATAGCGTTCTTACATTGCCATCTTTGAAATAGATGAGCAGTTTTGAAAGGGAATCCCTTTTTAATTTCCAACCTTCTTTGGGTGCTGTCATGGTTTAAATTGTTTTATTAATGTTTTCAATGGAATAAGGCTATGGTGCTTTTCACCATGGCATAAGAAAACCTTTACCAGGTTGTCTTGAAGCTGAATTTTAGCATTGACCTTTTCAGGTGGGATAGCATGAGCAATGGCGAGATGCTGCAAATAATCACTCACTCGCTTCTCAACAATAGGCTGTAAACCTAATGCCGTTGCCATACCATCACCTGCAAAAAAGTCGATTAATTCAGGTGTGGGAATAGCATAGAGCATTTCTATTTCTGTGATCAATCGGGCTTTACATTGTTTGTTTTGCAAGCCGATTTCTACAATCATATCTTCTTTAGAAAGTCGATAATTCTTGGATTGCACCTGAAAATAGCCCTGTACATTGCTAATGACTTTCTTTTCATAGCCAAAAACATCTATGGTTACATTCTCCATATAGTTTTTAAGGCTCTCTTTGATTCCTTTTTTCTTTCCTAGCATATCTATCTGATTTGATGAATAACTTCCGGTTTGAGCACCGCAGCATGAAATAGGTGCAATAGAGATTGATCGCCCAGTTTGCCGATTCGTGTTTCGCATTCTCGATACACCTGAAGCGAAGACTTTCGATTGGAATCTGTTTTTTTCTCGTTGTTCAAATACTTTTTGATTTGAGCATGGAGAATGAGTTTTTTGCGGACTTCCTCTTTGCGTTCCAAGTGTTTTTGAAGCCACTTTTTGGTTCCGGTGAATCCGGAAGGGTTATTGGTGTCGAAATAGCGATATGGAAGTTGCACAAAACGCTTTTCGGGATCCTTGGCAACAAAATCTCGAACGAGGTAAACCCGTTCGCAATAATTTTGATGCACATTGGATAAAAACTTGTCGGAAACAGGCTCATACCACTTGACAAGCATCTCTTTGGCTTGGTTTTCCTGAAATTCAGTCAGAAAAACATCCCTGTACAAAAGGTTTTTCGCCAGTTTCCACAAGCTTTCTGCATAAAAATTAAGGGAAGTGCTGCGAGCCGAACCGTCCTGTTGTTTCCAGTTTTGTTCATTATTGGCTCGCTTTCGCACTTTTCCCCCGGTATCTTTAGAAATTTTCGCAACTTTTCCCCCGGTGTTTCCAGTTAAAATGTTTCCAGTAGGGTAACCTGCTTTATTTAAAATTTCCGTGAGCGATAGCGAACTCCGATTTCTTTGGTTGCCAGTTCTTCTCTGATCAGGAGATGAACCGTTGGAGTTATCTACACCTATTATTAAATTATTTTTATTGTAACTATTGTTTCTAGTGTATGTATGAGGACAATTTGTCGTACCCTTATTTTTAATTGATTGATTTTCAAGGTCTTTTTGTTTTGCTTCCTGCAACTCCTTTTCGGCTTCCAAAAGGTCTTTTCGACACCTTGCTAACAGTATTTTAGGGTTTATCAACAATTCATATCCGCTATTGCTTCCGCAAAACTCCTTGCCTGTGATAATATCTGCTTCTTGTAGTTTGATGATATGTCTTTGAATGGTTCTTGGGCTTACCTTGACCAATCCTGCTAATTGAGAATTGTTTGTTTTTAGAGCCGGCAGGTTTTCAGCCGTTAGCTCCATAATGCCATTTGCCTTGATTAAAAAGGCTCCGTAAATGCGAATGATTTCCTTGGCGGTTAGCAGTACACTTGCTTTGATCTTATCCGATAAAGCCTCATGTGAATCGTTGTGGTATTCCACGAACTGATCCAGTGCTTTATAGGAGATTGAATAATTGATGACCAACATGATGATATATTTTAAATGACATGAGCTATCGCTCGATATATTCCGAAGGGTTTTAAGTCCAGGTTCGTGGCTTGTCTTACCAACCTGAATCGCTTCACCCAAATAATTTCTTGATAGGATGTTGTAATGTCTGCTGCATCGAATTGAGCAACATAAATTTGAAGACCTTGCTTATAGAAGGGTAAAGGATTTTTATAAAGCATACAGCCCAGTTCAGATTGGAAGCTGTGCCATTCACCGTTCTTTACGCCTTTAGGAAGACTGAATTGCAAGCAATCTTCTTCTAGTGAACGCCCTTCACCAGTCAAAACCTTGAAAAATATGTTAGCAGGTCTGACCATAAGAAGGGTTTGTTTCCTTTACCTGTTCAATCAATGCCTTCAACTCTGAAAGGAAAGCATGATATTTACTATTTTGTATAACTTTCATAAACTGAATTAGTATTCTTTGTTTAGCACTTCTTCGGCATGACGTTTTAATTCGGCACGCTTTTCTTTCATTTCTTGGATGATTAACCAACCTTCTTTCCAAATTTTTTCAGCGAGGTGAAGGCGTATTTCTTCTCCTTCCAAAAACTTATAAATCGTTGGACGTGAGATACCTGTACGGCTTTTTATCATCTGTATTCCTTTCAAAGGAAGCTCATCTTTGAACCCTTTTATTTCTTCTCGTGTAAACATGTTGTAAATATTTTGTAAATTTGTTTACCTTTAATAAATAAAAATATCTATCTTTGCTGCAAAGATATACTAAATTAGTAAACTAATACAAATTAAATTGATAAAAATGGTAAACTATGGTTGATAAAGAAATTACCAGAGAGATGCTGAATGAGCGATATGTGTCTGCAATAGAACATCTTATGCGAGTGCATACGCTAAAAAATCAGCGTGAATTTTCTGCTAAAATGGAAGAGAATCCCACAGTATTCTCTCAAATTAAGTCAGGAAATAGAAATGCCTCACTCACGCAGTTAACTAAAATTGTAAACGATTTCGACCTGAATGCAAACTATTTTCTAAAGTTTGAGAATCAAAAGGAGCCAATCGAATACAGTGAGCTGAACATTAATCCAACAATTTCAGGGGATAATCAGGATGTGATGGTTGGTAAGAATGTTTCCAAAAATGACGGAGTTGTTCACGGAGACTTCTATAATGTAGAGAAGCTAATCAATCAGGCTCCACCGGAGTTAAGAGAACATATCAGACAGTTGCAAACCAAGTATGAGCTGCTAGAAAAAGAAAACAGCAAATTCAAGGACGAAGTCAGCGAATTAAAAAAAATAATCGCAAACATGACTTCGCAGCTCAATGACGCACATGCTCAAATCAAAGAGAAAGACGAGCGTTTATATCAGGCACAATGCGAACTGATTGAAGTTTACAAAAAGAAGAAGTAGGATTATGAAGAGCAATAATCACATAGTAACTGGTCAATCTCCATTGGAGCAATTACTTTTTTGTTTGCGAAACAAAAAGGTGGACTGTGTTTTATTGTCTTCTGATCAAAATGTAAGCCTTTCATTTATTGATGGTATTAATGAAGCAATTCTATTTCAGGCATCCGATTTTAATTTGAATCAAACTGCCGTTCAGAAATTATCGTCATCGCTTAACGAACAAACTAACAGAAATGGTATATGGCTTAGTTATTTAGAAAGCCGTGTGTTGGATGTGTTGGTGAGTGAAAAATCCATCCTTATCACATTTGATAAGAGTGGAAAGCTGATTGAAAGCTTGCATGGAATAGGCTGTTATGTAATCCATCTTGCTGAACTCATAAAGGAGGCTTTTCCGGGAATATACCTTTGGGCAAAGGAATTGAATCTGATAGCCATTGAACAAAAGGAATCTAAAGCATTGGATTTTATACAAAACAAGAACTACCACAGCGTTAAAGTGATCAAACGAAGAGGTCAGCTTGATAGAGTAGAATGCGAAGAGAAAATGCCCATTGACAAAAGGGTAATTGATATAATGAGAGATGCAGCCTTCCAAAGTATTTCCATCAACCAGGAAGACGGTAAGGCGGTACACATTAATAGAGTAGTAAAACAAAAGTTATGAAAGCTTTGAGAAATATTCAGGCAACATCACAAACACTGGTCTTATCAAAAGATTTGAGGGATTGGCGAAGTGAAGGAAAATGCAAACGAGAGAAAATGGATCTCATGCGGAAACGTATCGAAAAATTCTAAAAGCAGAAAAAATGACACCGGAGAGACTTAGAGCTTTTCCGGGATTTGAAGAAATAAAGGAAGATGAAGCAAAACATGTAATTGAAACTTTAGAGTGTTTTTGTGGAATCATTGTAAAACATATATCGAAAAAAGAAGATTATGAAGAACCTTGATATTTTTAAGCCATTTGCGAAGCAATCAAAAGGGCAGTCGATAAATACTGATGGAAAAGCAGTAATCTACACAAGGGTATCGACCAAAGAACAAGCTGAAAACAATGCCAGTTTAGAAACTCAAAAGAAGTATTGTTTAGAATTCGCAAAGCGGAAAAATATTGAAGTGATTGAGTATTTCGGTGGAACCTACGAATCTGCCAAAAGCGATGAAAGAAAGCAATTTCAGAAGATGCTGACTTTCGTTAAAAGAAGAAAAGACATTTCTTATATCATCGTATATTCTTACGATAGATTTTCTAGAACTGGAGCAAATGGAGCTTATATCAGTGACACATTAAAGCAGCAGGGAATTGTAACACTTTCAGCTACTCAGGAAGTGGATGCCATGACCGCAGCAGGATCCTTTCAACAAAACCTATACTACATGTTCAGTCAATTCGATAATGAATTGAGAAGAGACAAGTCGGTATCAGGAATGCGTGAAAAACTTAGAAAAGGATATTGGATCGGAACTATTCCATTTGGCTACACCAACCTCAATCCGGGCAAAGGAAAAGAACAGGATATAGTTATCAATGAAGAAGGAGAACTATTAAGACATGCCTTTATATGGAAGGCAAACGAAGATATAACCCATAATGAAATCTCCGATCGATTAGCAAAGAAGGGATTGAAAGTAACAGCCAAGAAATTGAGCGACCTTTTTAGAAACCCATTCTATTGTGGTTTAGTAGTAAGCTCTCATATCCCCGGAGAAGTAGTGGAAGGCAAACATGAGGGCTTAGTGTCGAAAGAAATATTTTTGAAGATCCACAAACTATTAAACAAGCGTGGATATGGAGAGAAACGCAATGCAGATTGCGAACACCTTCCTTTAAAGCAATTCGTTCGTTCAGCAGATTGTGACACACCTTACACAGGCTATTTGGTTAGAAAGAAAGGTTTATACTATTACAAGAACAACCGAATCGGAGCAAAAGAAAATAGAAGTGCCAAAGTGATGCACGAGAAGTTTACAGACCTTTTGAAGAACTATCAAATTCAAGATAAGAAATACATCGCCCCGATGAAGGAGATTATGTATTACACTTTCAAGGCTGAACATGAAGCAAAAATTCAAGAGACCGCAGTACAACAAAAACAGATATTAGAACTTGCGACCAAGCTAGAAAGATTGGAAGAGCGATACGTTTTTGAGGAAATATCACAAGGTCAATACGAGAAGTTCAAGCAAAGACTGGAAGCTGAGAAGTACGAAATTGAGGAAAGTTTGTATAGCAACGGTTTTAATTTATCGAACCTTGAAAAAGCCATTGATTTATCATTGAAATATTCCCTAAAACTCCCTGAATTGTGGGGTTCTGGCGATTTAGAGGTAAAGAGAAGTATTCAAAAAATGGTGTTTCCGGAAGGGATTCTGTATGACTTCAAAAATGACGATTATCGAACCACAAGAATAAATTCAATTTTCAGCGTAATCCCTTCATTATCAGTAAAAAGCAAGCATAAAAAAAACGGGAATAAAACTGAAAATTCAGATTATTCCCGTTTAGTACTCGGGACGGGACTTGAACCCGTACGGACGCAATGTCCATTGGATTTTAAGTCCAACGTGTCTACCAATTCCACCACCCGAGCATTTTATCGGACCGATAAAAATATTCAGTGAGCGGGAGACGGGATTATTATAAAATGATCCCTTTCCCTCACTTCGAGCGGGAGAC
>CAYFJL010000002.1:0-53439 GCA_964343335.1 uncultured Polaribacter sp.
TTTTCTCCAGAGAGGAATAACCATTCGGCCACAATAATAATTGCCAGAAGCAATAACAAGATTAGAAAATTAGCTAGTCCTAGCTTTTTTATAAAATCCATTGAATACCTTTTGTTCAAAGATACATTTATTTGTTAAACAAATCATAAATTAAATTACAATAAGTTTTACCTATGGTTAAAATTGTATTGTTTTTGATGTTTTCGAAACTATACAACGGTGTTGCATTTTTTGTTACTGGCTTGATTTAAAAGGATTATAGTATATTTAGCACCACAACATTGACGAAATGCAACGCTACATATCATTAATTTTTAGTATAGTTTTATTCATATCCTTTTCTGTTTTCTCGCAGGAAATCCCTCCGCTTCAGACCTTTACACCTGAAGAATATCAGGCAGAAAATCAAAATTGGTCGGTAACTCAAGATCAGGAGAAAACCATATATATCGCCAATAATAAAGGCTTGCTAGAATTTAATGGAGATAGCTGGGAGTTGTATCCAACACCCAATCAATCGATCATGAGATCTGTATTGTTTCATAATGGCCTCATTTTTTCTGGATTCTACAAGGATTTTGGGTATTGGAAACGAAATGAATATGGGTTTCTTACCTATACGTCTATCGCAGAGAAATTCAAGCTAAATATGCTTGAAGACGAACAGATTTGGGAGATTTTTGATTTAGGGGATTGGATGCTATTTAAATCATTGCAACGCATTTATTTGGTAAATATTAAACTAGGTCAGACCAAAATTATCGAAGCAAAGAATAACCTTACCAAGCTTACGAAAATAGGGGAGATGTTCTATTTTCAAGATTTCCTTCATGGAATTTACAAAATAGAAAATGGTGAGCCAATTCTTATTTCGTCAGATAAAGAGGTGAAGAATAATAAAGTAGTTCAATTTTACAAAATAGACAACAGACTTCATGCCTTGACACAGTCTTCAGGTATATTCTCATTTGATAACAATACCGTTAGAAAAGAGGTTAATGCCTTATCCAGAAACCTAAAAGGCCTTTCCATTTACAGCGCATTTAAGACCAGTAGCAACGAATTCATCATTGGAACCATTTCAAACGGAGTATTGTATTTCTCTACGGATGGTTCGTTACGCTATCGGATTAATCAAAACAACGGACTTTTAAACAATACGGTTTTATCCGTTTTTCAGGACAGAGACGAGAATATCTGGTTGGGATTGGATAACGGTATCGGTCTGGTAAACCTCAAGTCGAATTATAGATTTTACAATGATAAAAACGGATCCTTGGGAACCGTATACACTTCAATCAAATATGGAGGGAACCTATATTTGGGAACCAATCAGGGACTATTCTATAAGAAAGAAGGTTCCGAAGATAATTACTCAATAATACCAAACACCTTAGGACAGGTTTGGAGCCTTTCCATTCATGATGGTACGCTGTTTTGTGGTCATGATAAGGGGACACTCATTATTAGTAACGCTAGAGCTCGACTAGTTTCGAATGTTTTAGGAGCCTGGATGATTCGCACTATTGATGATCAAACTTTATTACAGGGGAATTATGACGGACTCCATATTCTAAGAAAGCAACAAGGGCGATGGCAATATTCCCATAAGGTACAGAACTATTCGACCTCTAGTAAGCAATTTGAATTAATAGATGCAAGAACGCTTTTTATCAACCATGAATACAAGGGTGTTTTTAAATTGAGATTATCAGAAGATTTACAACGGGTAGAACAGAATGAAAAAGTGGCTTCCATTTCCAAAGGCTTGCATTCTAGTTTGACCAAGTACAATAATAAAATTCTTTATGCGTCAAAAGAAGGTGTATTTGTGCACAAGAAGGATGCAAATACTTTCGAAAAGGATTCGATCTACAGCCAATTGATTCCGCCTAAGACTTTTGAGACTGCTAAACTTGTCTACGACACTGATCAGAATAGACTTTGGTCCTTCACAAGTGAGGGGTTGCGTTACCTTTCCCCTGGTAGTCTAAGTAGTTCCTATCAAATTCATAAGATCCCGATTTCAGGTAATTTGATAAAAGGGGCCTCTGGATATGAGAATATTATTTCTTTGAATCAAAAGAAGTATTTATTAGGAACTTCTAATGGTTACGTGACCATAGACTTAAATGCACCAGAGACTCCAGATCAATTTTTTGTTGGGATTGATAAGGTGGGGACTTATGAAACGGATAAGGAGGTGAACTATGTTGACATATCTTCTGAGAATAGTTTTGATCCTGAATCTAATAATATTGTCTTTCATTGTGGTGTTCCTAACTATAACAAAACCTACCTCCAGAAATATTCCTACAAATTAGAAGGATACAATGAAGTGTGGAATGAGCTAAACAACAGCAATAAAATAGTGTATGAAAATCTATCACCAGGGAAGTATACGCTGAGATTAAATGCATTTCTAAATGATGTGAAGAGTGCCAATGAGGTTCAGTATTCATTTACCATTAAAAAACCTTGGTACGCCTCGAATGGTATGCGATTGGTGTATTTGGGTTTATTCGGACTCATACTGTATTCGATACATTTGATAACAAGAAGATATTATCAAAAACAAAGAGCTCAAATCTTAGAACGTACCCAAAAGGAGTTGGAGCTCAAAGAGCTTGAAAATTCAAAGCAAATCATTAAGCTGAGCAATGAAAAGCTTCGAAATGATATCGAAGGAAAAAACCGCGAATTGGCAACATCTACCATGAGTATTATTAAGAAGAATGAGTTTTTGAATGAGATTAAGAATGAACTTCTAAATGGCGGTGAAAAGAGAGTTGATAAAGTGATACGAATTATCGACAAAGATTTGAACAATACAGATGATTGGAAATTATTTCAAGAAGCCTTTAATAATGCCGATAAGAAGTTCCTAAGGAAAATAAAAACCAAACATCCAGATCTGACTCCAAATGATCTAAGATTGTGCGCCTATTTAAGGCTTAACTTGTCTTCTAAGGAAATCGCTCCCTTGTTAAATATCTCACCAAGAAGTGTCGAAGTAAAGCGTTATCGCCTGCGTAAGAAGATGAACCTAGACCACGACATCAACTTAACCAACTACATCATTGATATTTAATTCCTATACATTACCTATACAATATAAGTTTTGAATTACTATTGAATTTTGTTATCCTCAATAAACGGGCTGTTTTTTTAAGGATATCTTGATTTTTAATCTTACGAAAACGGTGTATGATTGTTGTATAGTAATTTTTTAACAGATTTTTAGGAATAATCAATATCTTGTATCAAATTAATCTTAATGAACAATTAGATGAAAAGAGGAACTATTACTTTACTCCTTTTGTTGTTTTCTTTGAGCTTTTTCGCCCAAGAAATCAATGTAAAAGGAGTGGTGAAAGACGCTGCTACGGGAGAAACACTTCCGGGAGTAAGTGTTGTGATTAAGGGGACCTCCATCGGTACTGAAACAGACTTTGATGGGGTTTACCAATTAAGAAAAGTTAAGAAAGGATCAATCTTGGTGTTTTCTTATTTAGGAATGCAAACTAAAGAAGTGACGGTAGACAAAGAAGTCATTGATGTTTCTTTAGATGAAAGTGCACAACAGTTGGATGAAATTGTTGTGGTTGGTTATGGTACACAGCGTAAGAAAGAAGTTACAGGTGCCGTATCCCTAGTGTCAAGTGAAACACTTGAAGAGATCAAACCAGTTCGAGTAGAACAAGCGCTTCAAGGACAGGTTGCTGGTGTAAACATTACATCAACTTCTGGTTCTCCTGGTGCTGGGTTGAGTATTCGTATTCGTGGTATTACTACCAATGGTAATAACGACCCGCTGATCTTGGTAGATGGAAACCGTATTGGTGATTTGAGTGCCATTAACCCATCAGATATTAAATCAATCAATATCCTAAAAGATGCAACGGCTGGTATTTATGGTGTACAAGGAGCGAATGGTGTAATCTTGATTACAACAAAGTCAGGTCGTAAAGACACGCCGATTCAGCATTCCATGAATATGTTTATGGGATACCAACAAACAACGAGAGAAATTCCGGTTTTAAATGCCACAGAATATGCCTTGTTGGCCAATGAAGCTTTTGCGGCTAATGGTGATCCGTTACCATTTCCAAATGCAAGTGGTTTAGGTCAAGGAACAAACTGGCAAAGAAACACTTTCGAAACGGCTCCTATATCAAGTATTGATTATACATTAAACAAAGGTACCAAGAATTCAACCTTATCATTTGGTTTATCGGTATTGAGTCAAGATGGTATTGTAGGAGGTGAAAAATCAAACTTTAACAGACGTGTTGCTAGGTTAAACTACAACTACGATATCACTGATAAATTAAAGTTGACCACTTCTACTATTTATACCAATTCAAACAAGAGCAACTTAATTGAAAACGTTCTTGGGTCCGTATTGTTTAATGCGTTAAACATGCCTCCGACCATTCCGGTTAGAGATGCCAATGGAGACTTTTCATTACCACCAACAATCGGTACTGGTATTGAGGTAGCAAACCCATTAGCACAGGTAGACAATACATTTAATATTGCTACAACCAATAAAATTGCGGGTGCTTATCGTTTGAGTTATTCATTTTTAGAAAAATTCAGAGCAGAAGTTAGATATCAATTTAACTACGCTGATGTATTTTCTAAAAACTTAAGACCAGAAGGATTCTTCGGTCAAGGAAGTGTATTTAACGTGACACAAGCTCAATCCAATGTTCAGGAAGTTGGACAAATCTATAAGGATTTTACCTTCAACGCCTTGATCAATTATGAAGATACGATCGGTGAAGATCACTATGTACAAGCAATGTTGGGTGCTGAGGTTTTCAGAACGCAAGGATACAACTTGTTCAATAACCAGTTGTTCAATGTAGAAGGTAGAGATCTTTGGGGTGTTGATGCAGGTCCTGGATCTGTAGATAACCTAGCGATCAACAATCAGCCAAGACAATTCTTCGATTCTAGATTATTGTCTTTCTTCACAAGATTACAATACAAGTTTAAAGATAGATATCTATTATCAGCGGTATTAAGACGTGATGGATCTTCAAACTTTGGTCCGAAAAATAAATTCGGATTCTTCCCATCAGTTTCTGCCGGTTGGATCATGTCTGAGGAGAGTTTCATGCAAGACATCGACTGGTTAAACAACTTGAAAGTTAGAGGAAGTTGGGGTGTGATTGGTAATGATAAAATTGGATCCTTCGGATTTGTTTCCTTATTAACAGGAGAAGGTACTTATGTATTTAATAACCAATTACAATATGGTATCGCCATCGGTGCGATTTCTAACCCAGAAATCCGTTGGGAAAAGAACATGAACCTAAACTTTGGTATCGACGCTACCTTATTTGATAGAAAAGTAAATTTAACTACAGATTACTTCTATAAGAGAACGGATGACTTATTGGTAAACCCACAAGTCTCTGGTATTTTAGGTGTAGGTGGTCCTGGTGCTGCTGGTCCTGTAGTGAACGCAGGTACTGTTGAAAACAGAGGTTTTGAATTCTCTTTAGGATATAATGATCAGATTGGAGATGATTTCAAATTCAACTTGAACTATAACTTTACAACTTTAGAAAACGAAGTATTATTTGTAGGTAACTCAACCGGAGTTATTGAAGGAGGAGTTTTCGGTATCGGACAAGATCCGCCATCTAGAATGGAAGCTGGATTCCCAATCGGTTACTTCTATGGATACAAAACAAATGGTATCTTCCAAACTCAGGGAGAAATCAATAGCAATCCTAGTTTGCCAAATACGGCTCCTGGTGATTTGAGATTTGTAGATGTGAATGGTGACGGTGTGATTGATAATAATGACCGTACGAACATTGGTGATCCAATTCCAGATATCACCATGGGTTTCAATATGTCATTTAACTACAAGAACTTCGATTTCAATGCCTATGCATTTGCTTCCATTGGAAATGAAATCGTAAGAAACTATGAGCGTAACTTACCATTGACAAACAGACCAACTTATTTCTTAGATCGTTGGACGGGTCCTGGTACGAGCAACTCATTCCCAAGGGTAACAACAGGTGCAACCAATAACATTTTATTCTCTGATTTCTATGTAGAGGATGGTTCGTTCTTGCGTTTGCAAAGTGTTCAGCTTGGTTATACTTTAGGTGAAGATTTAGTAGAGAAAATTGATTTTGATAGTGTGCGTTTCTACGTAACAGCTCAAAACCTATTTACCTTAACTAAGTATAGAGGTTACGACCCTACTGCTTCATCTGGTGCACCAATTGGAGGTGGTATTGACCAAGGATTTTATCCTAGTCCACAGACATTTTTGTTAGGTGTTAATCTTAAATTTTAAAGACATAGATTATGAAGAACTTATATAAAATTTTAGGTCTTTTTGTCATAGCCTCTGTAATCTTAGTGGCTTGTGATGACTACATCGACGTAGAACCTCAGGTTGAAAATTCAGAAGGATATTTCAATACTGAAGATGATTATAACAATGCGCTTATTGGTGCATACGATTTATTACACTCTACATACTTAAACGTAATGTTAGGTGAGATTGCTTCTGATAATACCTTAGCAGGTGGTGAAAGTGCTACCGACGTTATCGGTATTCAAGAAGTAGATGATATGATTCATACGCCAGTAAATCAGCAATTGCGTGATATTTGGAGTTGGATGTTTGCAGGTGTAAACCGAGCAAATTACTTCCTTGAATTTAAAGATAAGATTGACTTTAATGGGAAGGATGTCATGATTGCAGAAGCACAATTCTTAAGAGCTTATTATTACTTCGAGTTGGTTAAATGGTTTGGAGATGTGCCATTAGCAGTGGATAAGAGAATTCTTTTTGGAGATCAATTTGATATTGATAGAACACCAAAAGCACAAGTATATGCTCAAATTGAGGCTGACTTAGTGGCTGCGGCTGCCGTATTACCAGCTGTTCAAGCAGAAGTTGGTAGAGCTACCAAAGGAGCTGCTCAAGCACTTTTAGGAAAAGCGTATTTGTATCAAAATAAATTTGATGAAGCTGCGGCTGTTTTAGACAATTTGATTAGCACTGGACCTTACGATTTAGTGGCTGACTATTCGTCTATTTTCGAAGCCGCTGGAGAAAACAATATTGAGTCTGTATTTGAGGTTCAATATTCTGAACTTGAAGGCGCAGGATTTGGATGTTTACAATGTAGTGAGGGTAACGTAGCGGTAGGATTCCAAGGAATTCGTGCTTACGTTGGTCCGGAGTTCTCTTCTGGTTTTAGTTTCAGTGTACCTGTGCAAGATGCCTATGATGCATTTGAACCTGGAGACTTACGTAGAGATGTTGCTATATTAGACATTGACGCTTGGGCTACAGCAACAGGCGCAACATTCGGAACAGGATATGAGCATACAGGATACTTCAACAGAAAGTACATCCCTCGTAAGAGAAGTGCTTCGGCACAAGGAGATAGAAATTTGACCAATCCAAATAACTACAGAGCTATTCGTTTCGCAGACGTATTATTAATGGCTGCAGAGGCACACAATAGGAAAGCCTCTCCAGACGATACCAAAGCTTTGATGTACTTGAATAGAGTAAGAGAAAGAGCATTTGGAGGTCCAGGAAACAACCTAACTTCTACAGGTTCAACCTTAACAGAGAATATCTGGAATGAAAGAAGAGTAGAGTTGGTTGGTGAAGGTCACAGATTCTTCGACTTAGTAAGAACAGGAAGAGCTGCACAAGCAATTCCGGGCTTTCAAGCAGGAAAACACGAATTATTCCCTATTCCGTTAATTGAAATTCAATTGGCTGGAAATAGATGGGATCAAAACCCAGGTTATTAAACATAGAAATCATGAAGAAAATTAAAAATTTAGTGAAGTACACTACCTTGATTGCTTTGTTCTTGGTTGCATGTACTGATGATTTAAGAGATATCGGATTTTTAGATACAGTCCCTTATCCTTCTAATATCTCAGCTACGTACAACATCACGCAAGACAATACAGGATTAGTGACAATTACGCCGAAAGCAGATGGAGCAGTTTCTTTTGAAGTAACTTTTGGTGATGGAACGCCTAAAGTGGAAGTTCCGCATGGAGAAAGCATAGACCATGTGTATGCTGAAGGAACATATGATGTGAAAATTGAAGCATCAAATGTAAGAGGATTGAAAGCAGGAACAACCCAACAATTGGTTGTCTCTTTCTTAGCGCCACAAAATTTAGTGGTTAGTATTGAAAATGATCAAGCTATTTCCAAGCAGGTGAATATTACTGCCAATGCAGATTTTGCTACTATGTTTGAGTTTGATTCTGGTGAGACTGGTGTAACCCAACCAGTAGTGACGGGGAACATTGGAAATACAGTTTCTTATCTGTATACGACTCCAGGCAAGTACAATGTAAAGGTTACAGCGAAAGGTGGAGCCATTGCTACTACCGAATATGCAGTAGAGTTTGATGTTACTGAGATTTTAGCACCAATTGCGGCGGCTACAGCGCCTCCAACAAGAAGTGCGACTGATGTAATTTCTATTTATACAGATGCTGCTGGATATAGCAATGTGGGAGGTACCGACTTCTTCCCAGATTGGGGTCAAGGAGGCCAAGGAAGTAGCTGGGCAGAATTTGACTTGAATGGTGACAAAATGTTACAATATGTAAACTTAAGTTACCAAGGTATTCAATTTGCAGCTGCTCAAGATTTAACAGGAATGGAGTACTTACACATGGATGTATGGACTGCTAAGGTTGACCGAATTGAAACTTCTTTAATTAGTGTTTCAAACGGTGAAAAACCAGTTTGGAGAACCTTAACGAAAGATGCTTGGACAAGTATAGAAATTCCATTATCTGAATTTACGAGTCAAGGTTTAACAATCGCAGACATCCACCAATTAAAATTCGTTGGTGATGCTTGGGCAGCAGGAACTGTATTTATTGATAACATCTATTTCTACAAGCCTAGTGCCTCATCTACCTTTGATGATGGTTTATTATCAAATGGAGATTTCCAGGCAGGTAGCGACAACTGGATTGTAGGTGTTGATGATAATACTCCAGCACCAACGCAGACTAACAGTGGTAATACTTATTACTACTATGACGTGCCGAGCGCTGGAAACCCTTGGGATGTGAATGTGAGTCAAAAAACAGAAATTGTTGATGGTAATACATACACCTTGACTTTTGAAGCTTGGTCTAACACAACTAGAGACATTGTTGCAGGTATTGGCTTAAGTGGCGCACCATGGAATAGTGAAACAGATGTGGTAAGTATCTCGACTACAAAACAAACCTATACCGTAACCAAGACTGCAAACGGTTGGGGAGCTGCTGATGCAAGAGTACTTTTTGATTTAGGTGCTGCTGCAGGTGAAGTTTACATTGATAATGTTGCTTTATTCCCAGGAAGCGGTAACATGGTTGTAAATGGAAACTTTGAAAACGGTGCTTCACCTTGGATTGTAGGTGTTGATGATAACACGCCTGCGCCTGTTGCTAATACTGGTGGAAATAACCATTATTATTTCAATGTGACGAATGCTGGTAACCCTTGGGATGTGAACGTAAGCCAAAAACTAGAAATAGTTGACGGAGAGACTTATGTATTGACTTTTGATGCTTGGTCTGACGTAAACAGAAATATTGTAGCAGGTATTGGATTGAGTGGAGCTCCATGGAATAGTGAAACTGATGCTATTGGAATCACTCCAAATAGATCTACTTATACCATTACCAAAACTGCCAATGGTTGGGGTGCTACAGATGCTCGTGTCTTATTTGATTTGGGTGCCGAAGCCGGTGAGGTTTATATAGATAATGTTTCATTATCCAAATTGTAAAATAAAAATATACAAGAATGAAAAATATTAAATTATTAAACATAGCAATCCTTTTCGTGACAATCCTATTCATAGGTTGTCAAGAGAACGATTATTCGTTCGGGGAAATAATTGCACCATCGAATATTCAAATCACTGCCTCAATTGTAGGTGCTGATGCAACAAATCCGAATGGTGATGGAAGTGGAGAAGTTGTTTTTACAGCCACAGCCGACAATGCTGTTTCTTACAAGTTTTTCTATAAAGGTGGTGAAGCTGTTTCTCTTTCTGGAGAGCATACGGTTATCTTTAGTGATCTTGGATTAAATACGTATACGGTTACTGTAGTAGCTTCTGGTATTGCTGGAGTTTCTTCTAGTAATTCAATTCAAGTGGATGTGTTGGCTACCTATGCACCACCGGCGGACTTAAAGACCAAATTATTTGGTTTTGATCCAGCAAATCCAAATGCTGTAACAAGTAGAACATTCAAGATTCAGGAAGCGAAGCCTCAACACTTTGGTTTAGGTCCTGTAGGAGGAAGTGTACTCTGCGAATGGTATGGAGCTGGACCAAGCGAAAAAGCGGGTGTAGGAATGTACGACGATCGTTTTACCTTTAGTTCTGATGGTACTTTTACTTATGTTACCAATGGTGATGTATTTGGAAGAAACGGTTTGATCGATGCCGAATTAGGACCTTTAGGAGGATCTGGAGGTACATTGAACGGAGATGACCTAGAAGGGTATAGCTTCGGAGATTATACAGGGACCTATTCCTTAACAGCACCAGGTGGTGTTGAAACCATTACCTTATCTGATAATTCTCATATTGGATACTACATCGGTGGTAACCACCAGTATGAAATTTTTGATAGAGCGGCAGCTAACGAATTTGTGCTTAGAAGTACAGATGGAAATGGAACATTTGATTGGTGGTTCATTATTGTTGCTGAGTAATTGAATTAGATTAATTCAATACATAAATAGTAAGGGTTGTCTGAAAAGGCAACCCTTTTTTTTTGATGTTTGGTAGTTTATATAGACTTCTTAGCACCAATACAATTATTGGAAGCACTATTTTTAGCACCATACATTACCCCTACAGAAACCGTTTTCGTAGACGATACTTAAAAAAAAAACTTGCTACAATTACCCGAAAATAGTGGCTTTAAACTTATTTTTTTGTTGTGTATGCTAATTGTAGGGGTTAAATTATTAACTTAGAAAAAAAATTAACATAATTTTATTAATCTGAAAAAAACTGCGTTTAAAAATTATCAACCAAACATTTTTTCGCAGTTATTATTAATCGACAAAACATGAAACTATGAGAAACATTTTTGTGAGTTTTTTGCTTTTCTTTTTTGTCCTTGGATCTTATGCACAGGTAGACAAAGTGTCTGTGCAATCGAATAGCAAGGGAGATAAGTTAGTTGTAAACGGAAAAGACTTTATGATTAATGGTATGAATTGGGATTACATTCCAATTGGTACAAATACCGTTAATGCAAAATTTTGGGAAAAGTCAGATGATATCATCAGGGCTGGTTTAGATGAAGAAATGTCATTACTCCAAAACATGGGAGTTAATGTTATTCGACAATATACTGGAGTACCAGCACGCTGGATTCAATATATTTATGAGAATTATGGGATTTATACCATGTTAAACCATTCCTTCGGGCGATATGGATTAACGATTGATGGTAACTGGGTTCCTGTGACGAAGTATGGCGAAAAACGAACGCAAGAGTTTTTATTAGAAGAAATGAAAACACTTGTGGCAGAATACAAAAATACTCCTGGTTTATTACTTTACTTATTAGGTAATGAGAATAACTACGGACTTTTCTGGGCTGGTTCTGAAACGGAAGATTTTCCTGAAGGCGAAGAGCAAAAGAAAGCTGTAGGTGAAAATAGAGGTCGTCCTATGTATCGTTTAATGAACGAAGCTACGAAGATGATGAAAGCGATGGATCCGAATCACCCGGTGGCAATCTGTAATGGTGATGTATTATTCATTGACATTATTGCTGAAGAATGTCCAGATATAGACATCTACGGTGTGAACTCCTATAGAGGTGTTTCATTTGGAGATATGTTCCAAGTGGTAAAAGACAAGTTGAATAAGCCAATCATGTTTACCGAGTTCGGTGCTGACGCTTTCAACGCACAAACGCTTAAAGAAGATCAAAAATCTCAAGCTTACTATATGGTAGGTAACTGGAAAGAGATTTATGAAAATGCTGCTGGTTTAGGAAAAGTTGGAAACTCTATTGGTGGTTTCACTTTCCAATTTAGTGATGGATGGTGGAAGTACGGCTTCAACGATCGTAGATACGAAGACCAACACGATAACAACGCTTCTTGGGCGAATGGTGGTTACGACCGTGATTTTGTTGCGGGAACCAACAACATGAATGAAGAGTGGTTTGGTATCTGTGCGAAAGGACCAACTGACATTAGAGGTTTGTATAGCTTGTATCCAAGAGCTGCTTATTATGCATTAAAAGAGGCACACCAATTGGATCCTTACGGAGATGGTGTGACATTGGAATTTTTACAAGATTACTTCAAAAAAATAAACTTGATGGATGCTGTGTTAAAAGCTAGAGGTAATAAAGCGGCATCAGGGGGTAATGAAAAATTATACTTAAGTTCTTTAAGAGCTGAGTTCACAACGTTTAATACGGGTGGGTCATTAACCACAACTCCAGAATTTTCTGATGGTACTGGATTAACTTTCCCTGATAGAAGAGGATTTGACCACATGCAGTCTTACTTTGTAGGAGTTGCAGGACAGCCAACTTCAAACATGAAAGCCGAAGTGAACTTCAACATCCTTGGAAATGTAGCTGGTAACCCAATCGATGATATTTTCTATGAAAATGTGGGAAGACCGGTAACAGTGAACGGTCCAAATGGTGACGTTGTTTTTGGTGATGTGAATAGATTAAGAGTTTACAATGCTTCATTTGAGTGGAAAGCCAAAGATTTTGAAATGAGAGGTTTCTATAGAACCGGTCATTATCACTGGGGTTATGAAGGAGATTTCTTTGGATTATATCCAGAAGCGAATTACGGACCAAACCTAGATATCTATAATGGTGAAATCTTAGGGGTTGAAGTAGACGGTAAAGGAGCTTTAGAAGGATTAAAAGCAGCTTTTGGTCCACAATTATGGTGGGCAGCAAACCCTGCTGTACTTTTGAAGTATGAAAGAAAAGTTGGTCATTTCGATGTAGCAGCTATTTACCATAAAGATATTGTATCTGGAAACGGTATCGATGCCAATGGTAATCGTGTATTAGATCCTGTACAATTAAGATCTGGTGTAATTCCGGCTTTACCAAACGAGAGAGCAACCATCGCAGTTCAGAAAAAAGGAGAACACTTTGGTTTCCAAGTCGGAGGAATCTGGTCTGGTAATCCATTGAATGGAAGAGCTTATCAAGATGTTGTTGGAGGTCCAGGAAATTACACAGTGTTCAACGATAGAATTCAAGGTAAGGATAACTGGGGTGCTAAAGCAAAAGTGACTTATCAAAACGGCGGATTCAACTGGTACGCACAAGGATCTTCTATGGGTCTTGTTGCCAATGGTGGTTTCGATCAAACATTAACCTTCACAGGTTGGCAATTAAAGGATAGCGGTAGTGGAAATATGCAAAACTTCCTTACTGGTATCGCATATAACTTCGGAGGTAAATTTCAAATTGCACCGAACTTTATGTGGCAAAGACCATTGGTTCAAGCAATGCCCAATGATGTAAATGCTCCTGGTAGATTGAGAAACTTTATCGATGATCCATTTGTGGTAAGAGGTGGAAACCGTAACATGACTGCGGGTGAGATTTTATTTACTTATGATCCAACACCAGGTACGTATATGTACGAGTGGAATAATGATAGAGCGGAAGATGCGAAATTTGCCTTCAACCTAGGATTTGTATATCGTCATTTACCAACTACACAAGATGCAGCGATTGGTTTCTTAGCAAATCGTCAGTCTTTTGCCTTCTCAAGATCTGCACCAGCTGCCGATTTATGGGAGGTAAATTCAAGAATCGTTTCTAAAATCCGTCCAGAATTCGGATTTATCTCGAATATATACTTCGGAACAGGACAGGCCAATGGTGGTGATGTTCCTGGAGCTGCAGTGAACAGAACAATCAAGAGATTCGGAATGGATTTAAGAATGATTTACAACAAAATGAAAATTACAGGTATGGTGAAATTAAACGACTGGGGTCCATTTGACTACCACAGAGATTTCAACTTAACCTTCCCTGTACAATTAATGTTAGATCTTTCAACTTCTGTAGGAAAACCAGATTGGTTCATCCTACCTGATACAAGAGTTGGATTGCGAGGAACATGGAGATCATTAGATCAGTATTCTCCAAGATTCTCACCGATGCAATCTGCTAGTGCCTTTTCAAATGCTCCACTGTTGAGTCCTGTAGGATTCCCTAACGGGTCGGAGTGGGAAATTAGAACATATATTCATATTAACATCGGAAAATAAAAGTTAGAGAAATGAATTTTAGAAGAAATTTAAGTAAAAAACTAGGGTTGCTCGTTGGAGCTGGTTTGCTAGTTTTTCAAGCGTGCGAAAGAAATCTATCTTCAGAAGCTACCCTTGCGACGTTTCCTGCTATAGCAGAGGTTTATTTAGACGATCCTGTAAATCTTACAGATGAGTTTTTTATATCATTTGATCCGGCATCAGGAGCCAATCCGAACGGATTTGATACAGATAATAGCGTAGCCTATGCAGGCTCTGCCTCCATTAAAATCGGAGTACCTTCACCAACAGATCCAGATGGTGGATATATTGGTGGTATCTTTTTAGATAGAGGTGCAGGTAGAGACCTTTCTGGTTTCGATGCGCTTTCCTTTTGGGTAAAAGCAACAACAACGGCAACTGCGAGTTTCGGTTTTGGAACAAACTTCCAGGGTGATGAATTCCCAGTAAATATCCCAAATGTTGAAATGGCCACCTATTGGAAGCAAGTAATTATTCCAATTCCAGATCCTTCAAAGTTGAAGCAAGAGAGAGGTGTATTCACTTTTTCTGCTGGTTCACAAAGTACTAACGGAGCGGGTTATACATTCTGGATGGATGAAATCCAATTTGTGAAATCAGGAACGGTTGCACAACCAAGACCATCTATTTTTGGAGGTCAAAACTTGACACAAGAAACATTTAACGGTTCAGTAATTCAGGTTACTGATTTGGGTCAAACGTGGAATTTGGCAAATGGAGAAGATGTAACTGTAGTTCCTTCTGCGAACTACTTTGAATTTACCTCATCCAACCCTTCAGTAGCAACAGTTGATGCTGCTGGTAGAATTAACGTGTTATCTGCGGGAGCAACGACTATTACTGCCAAATTGAATGGACAAGATGCAGCGGGATCAATATCCATTGTATCAAAAGGACCTTTTGTGCCGGCACCAACGCCAACACAAGATCCAGCACAAGTATTGTCCATTTTTAGTGATGCGTACACCAACCAGCCAGTAGAGTACTACAACGGTTATTGGGCGCCTTTCCAAACAACATTAGGACAAAATGATATTACCATTAATGGAGATAATATCATTAATTATACAAACTTGAACTTCGTGGGTATTCAATTTGCGAATCCAACGATGAATGCGTCGGCAATGACGCATTTCCATATTGATGTTCAAGCACAAGAAGCTTTAGATCCAGGAGATTATTTAATCATCAGATTGGCTGATATCGGAGGAGATAATAGCTTCGGTGGTGGAGATGATAGCTCTGGTGAGATTCGTTTAACTGCGAATGATTTAGCGACTGGTGCTTGGAGAAGTTTCGATGTTGCATTAAGCACTATGGGAACACTAACTAGTAAAGCCAACATGGCACAGGTAATTTTTGTGTCTGATGGAACCATTTCAGATATCCTTGTAGATAATATTTATTTCTATGAGGTACCATCCTCACCAACAACTGGAGCCCCAGTTCCTACGGATGATCCTGCGGATGTGTTATCAATCTTTAGTGATACTTATACCAATGTAGCAGGTACAGATTTTAATCCAAATTGGGGTCAGGCTACTCAGGTATCTCAGGTATCCATTGCAGGTAATAACACCTTACGATATGCTGGCTTGAATTACCAAGGAACACAATTTGCTTCGGCATTGGATGTTTCAGGTCATACCAATATTCATTTGGATTATTATTCAGCAACGTCTACCAATTTGAATTTCTACCTAATTAGTCCCGGACCAACGGAAGTACCAAAACCGTTGAGCGTGCCGACGACATCAGGTTGGAATAGTATAGACATCCCATTATCTGATTTTTCACCTGTTGATATGAGCAATGTGATTCAATTCAAGGTGGATGGTAATGGAGACATTTATTTTGATAATATTTATTTCAAAAAATAACCCAGACTACTTATGAAAAATTTAAAGATAAATTATAAAGGATTTTACTTCATTTTATTGGCTGGATTACTAGTGAATCTAGGATGTGATTTGAATGAAACCCAAACGGTAACAACTTTCGAAAATTTAGTTTGGGCAGATGAGTTTGATACACCTGGTATGCCAGATACTTCAAAATGGACATACGACATTGGTGATGGTACAGCACAAGGTATTCCAGGATGGGGTAACAACGAACTTCAATACTATACAGATCGTGCAGAAAACGTGAAAGTAGAGGATGGGAAATTAGTAATTACTGCATTACGCGAGAGCTATGCAGGTGCGAATTACACTTCTGGAAAGATTCTTACCAAAGGACTTTTTCAAACCAAGTACGGTAGATTCGAAGCACGAATCAAATTACCATGGGGTCAAGGATTATGGCCAGCGTTCTGGCTATTAGGAGATGACTCGAATGGGTCTGTTGTTTGGCCTCAAATAGGTGAGATAGATATCATGGAGTACAGAGGCCAAGAGCCTACCATTACTCATGGTACGATTCACGGTCCTGGGTATGCAGCAGGTAATGCGGTAACCAAAGAGTATGAACTTCAAAACGATAGATTCGATACTGATTTTCATGTATTCGGTGTAGAGTGGGGTCCAGATTATATCAATTGGTATGTAGATGATGTATTGTACAATCAAATTACACCAAATGATATTCCAGCTGGTACAGAGTGGGTTTTCAATAGCAATGAGTTTTACATGATTTTAAATGTTGCTGTTGGAGGAACATTCGTTGGCTTGCCACCAAATGCCAATACAGTATTTCCACAAAAAATGTACGTGGATTACGTAAGAGTATATCAATAGAAAAATTATGCCCGTAGAACTTCGGTTCTATGGGCTTTTACAAAACAATCATTAACGAATAGGAACTAATGGTTACTGCTTCTCTGCGGTAGCTGCAAAAAGTATTTTACTTAAGACTTTATTAATTTCAATTGAAATGAGCAATTCTAGTGTTTATAATGAGGATGATTTGGTCCAAGATCAAGGATTAGAGATCAAAGGAGACTTACTAACCTTCGAAGGAGAAGAATATTTCAAGATTTCAAATGTAAATGCCATGAGACCATTTTTCATCAGTCTCGTGAGCAACTCCGATCATTGGATGTTTATATCTAGTAATGGAGGATTATCAGCTGGGCGTAAGAACTCTGATTATTCCTTATTCCCGTACTATACTGACGATAAAATTACTGAATCCTTTGAGCTTACAGGAAGTAAGACAATCATCAGAGTACCCAACGGAGGAGAAATTGCCCTATGGGAACCCTTCTCTGATCGAATTACTGGCAGATATGCCATCACCAGAAATTTGTACAAGAATATTTGGGGAAATAAAATCGTCTTTGAAGAAATCAATGAAACCCTAGGATTGGCATTTACCTACCAATGGGCAAGTAGTGATCGATTCGGATTCGTTAAAAAGGCCACCATTAAGAATCTTTCTTCTGATTCTAAGGATATTCAGGTGTTAGACGGAATCCAAAATATTTTGCCTTACGGAGTATCCGAAGCCTTACAAGGTATTCGTAGTAACTTAGTGGATGCATACAAGAAAAGCGAAATTGAAAAGGCATATGGAATTGGAATTTATGCCTTAAGTGCAAAAATTGTTGATAAGGCCGAACCTGCTGAAGCTCTAAAGGCGAACATGGCATGGTCTTTAAATACATCCAATCCAGTTTACTTAGCTTCCTCAGTGCAGTTAGATCGCTTCCGTAGAACCGGCTCTGTTGCTGAAGAAATTGACGTAAAAGCAGAAAAAGGAGCCTATTTTACATCGCAAAACCTTTCGTTAGGCGGAGGCGCAGAAGACCATTGGTATACGATTGCCAATGTGAATGTAACGGTGGGTGATATTAAAAAAGTAGCCCATACCATTCAGCACACTAAAGATTTAGAAAGTGAGTTACTTGCTGATATTGAAGCAGGAACCACCCACTTACAACAGTTGGTAGGTGCTTCAGACGGAATCCAACTAGGAGACAGTCCGCTAAGAAATGCAAGACATTTTTCAAATACCCTTTTCAACATCATGAGAGGTGGTATTTTTGATAAGAACTATATCGTTGAGAAAGACGATTTCCAGAAATACATCAAAAAGGCAAATACCAGAGTTTATCAATCAACAAAATCTCTTTTACAGAGCTTGCCTGAAGAATTTGATGTAAACTATTTGAAAGAGTTAGCCAACGATGGTGATTCGGACTTTAAAAGACTCTGTATTGAGTATTTACCATTAAAATTTAGCCGAAGACATGGTGATCCGAGTAGACCTTGGAACAAATTCTCTATTAATACGAGAAGTGAAGTAGACGGTTCTAAAATTTTAGATTACGAAGGAAACTGGAGGGATATCTTCCAGAACTGGGAGGCATTAGCCCATTCTTATCCGGCTTTTATCGAAGGAATGATTCATAAGTTTTTAAATGCTTCTACCTTTGATGGATACAATCCTTATCGAGTGACGAAAGATGGCTTCGATTGGGAGGTAATTGAACCAGACGATCCATGGTCTTACATTGGATACTGGGGCGATCACCAGATTATTTACTTGCTTAAATTCCTCGAATTTATTGAAGATTATTATCCAAGTAAGTTATCCAACTCATTTGCAGACGATGTGTTCGTTTACGCAAATGTTCCATATAAAATTAAGAGCTATGATGATATTGTAGCCAATCCAAAAGATACGATTGATTTTGATCACAATGCGGATCACGAAATCAACGAAGGCAAGGCTGTTTTAGGAGCTGATGCCGCATTGCTTAAAAACCAGAAAGCTCAAATCCACAAAGTGAATATGATGGAAAAACTATTGGCGACAGTACTTGCCAAGGTATCCAATTTTATTCCGGAAGGTGGTATCTGGTTAAACACGCAAAGACCAGAATGGAATGATGCCAACAATGCATTGGTAGGAAACGGAGTTTCTATGGTAACTCTTTATTACTTAAGAAGATTCGTGACATTTTTTAATGAAGTCGTAGGGAAGTCTACACAAGATTCGTTTGAGGTTTCTAACGAGTTTCTCAATTTCTTCAATTCCATTTCACAAACTTTAGAAAATCACAAGTCGATCTTAGCTGATCGTATTTCTGATACGGATAGAAAAACAGTTCTTGACGAATTAGGATTGGCGGGAAGCGATTACAGACTATCGATATATAATAATGGCTTTACAGGCGATAAGGGATCTCTTTCCGGTGCAGAGATTACGAATTTCTGCACGACCTTATTGTCATATTTAGACCAAACCATCTCTACCAACAAGAGAGATGATAATATGTACCACGCCTACAACTTAATGACTGTTGAAAATGATAAAGAGGTTTCTATTTCCTACTTATCGGAAATGCTCGAAGGTCAGGTGGCAGCATTGAGTTCTGGATACTTATCACCAACTCAGGCCCTAGCGTTGCTTGATGGTTTAAAGGCAAGTTCTTTATTCAGGCCAGATCAGTACAGCTACATTTTATATCCAGATAAAGAATTGCCAAGATTCTTTGATAAGAATAATATTTCAGCAGATAACGTTGCTTCTTCAGAATTACTTGGAGCCTTGATGAAGGCTGGAGATCGTTCGATTATCGAAGTTGATATCAATGGTGATTATCACTTCAACGGTAATTTCAATAATGCTGAGGTACTCAAAGAGGCTTTACATAATTTGCCAGAACCGTATAGTGCATTAGTTGCCAAAGACACGAAGAAGCTTTTAGATATTTATGAAGATATTTTTGATCACAAGTCGTTCACAGGCCGATCAGGAACATTCTTCGGATACGAAGGTTTAGGGTCTATTTATTGGCACATGGTGTCAAAACTGTTGCTAGCCGTACAAGAAAACTGTTGGTTGGCTGTGAATACCAACCAATCAGAAGAAGTTATCGGAAGGTTGCTTGAGCATTATTACGAGATTAATGCAGGTATTGGAGTTGAGAAGTCACCTGAATTGTACGGTGCGTTCCCAACAGATGCCTACTCACATACGCCAGCAACGAAAGGTGCACAACAGCCAGGTATGACTGGTCAGGTGAAAGAGGATATCTTAAGTAGAATCGGTGAATTGGGAATTTTAGTTCGCAATGGTGAACTTCAATTTCATCCAAGACTGTTGCGAAGAGATGAGTTCTTAACCAGTTCACAAGACTTCAATTATGTGGATGTAAACCAAGAGAAGCAAACCTTAGGCCTTGAACCAAATTCATTGTGTTTTACATTTTGTCAAGTTCCAGTGATTTATCAATTAGGAGCTGAAGAAAGTGTTACAGTTTATTCAGGAGAAGGACCAACATCCACAGAAGGATTAAAAGTAAACAAAGAAAATAGCAATTCAATTTTCAACAGAACGGGTGAAATCAACAAGTTGGTGGTAACCGTTCGAGAAGAAAATATTGCCTAACAAATAAATAATTAGAAACCAAATATCGTACGATGATGAAAAAAATAAACATATTGATTGTATTTGTAATCCTAATAGGGTTTAGTTGTGTTTCTAAGAAAAACGACGGAAACAGCAATAAAGAGAATCAAGAAATGACAGCTGCTAAAATTTTAGGAAATCCTAATTATACTGCAATTTCATATGGAGGTTACAGGGACAAGACGAGAGAGGTACAACCGACGATTCCTCAGTTAAAGGAAGATATGAAGATTTTGCATGCCATGGGTATCAGAATGATTCGTACCTATAACGTGCAACCGAAATTACCTCATGCAAAGAATGTACTTCAAGCTATTAGTGAACTAAAGAAGGAAGATCCAGAGTTCGAAATGTATGTGATGTTGGGTGCTTGGATTGATTGTCTAAATGCATGGACAGACCAACCACCAAATCACGAAGTTGAGAGTCCGCAAAACGAGGGAGAGATTGCTCGTGCGGTCGAATTGGCTAATAAATATCCAGATATCGTGAAAGTTGTTGCTGTAGGAAACGAGGCAATGATTCGTTGGGCAACTAGTTATTTTGTTCGTCCGCACGTGATTTTAAAGTGGGTGAACCACCTTCAGAACCTAAAGAAGGAAGGTAAATTGCCAAAAGACCTATGGATTACTTGTTCGGATGATTATGCATCTTGGGGTGGAGGAGATCCAACCTATCGCGTGAAAGACTTGGAAGACTTAATTAAAGCAGTGGATTATGTTTCCATGCACACTTACCCGTTCCACAACTCGCACTACAATCCCGCTTTTTGGAAAGTTCCAGATAGCGAACAAGGATTGAGTGAAGTGGAAAAAATTGACAATGCTATGAAACGCGCGTTGGAGTTTTCTAAGAATCAATACAATATTGTTTCACAGTATGTAAAGAGTATCGATAGTACGAAGCAAGTGCATATTGGAGAGACTGGCTGGTCAACCGTATCCAATGGACATTACGGAACCAAAGGTTCTAAGGCTGCTGATGAATACAAGCAGGGCATGTTCCACAAGTTGATGAGAGAATGGACCAAAGAAAACAACATCTCGTGTTTCTACTTTGAAGCTTTTGATGAACGATGGAAAGATGCTCATAACAAATATGGTTCTGAGAATCATTTCGGACTAATTGATTTGGAAGGAAAGGCAAAATATCCGCTTTGGGACATGGTAGATAAGGGTGTTTTTGAAGGTCTTACCCGAGATGGAAACACCATTACGAAAACCTTCGATGGAAATAAGGAGGAGATGATGAAAAATGTAGAGGTGCCAAATACGGATTATCCAAGATAACAAGAGACGATCAACCAATTGAATAATGAAGCGATACCTACTTTTTTTACTTGTTTTTATGACGATGATAAAGTGTAAAGAAAAGGAAATAGCCCTAGTGTCTGAGGTTTTTGAAACCTCCGCACAAGGAAACAAGCTCACTGCAATCACCACTTCCTCAGAAACCAAACCCGATTTTTCAATCGTTTTACATCCTGAAAAGGAAAAGCAGACGATTTCTGGGTTTGGAGGTGCATTTACTGAAGCTTCGGCTTACTTGTTAAATAAGGTAAGTAAAGAAAATAGAGATTCTATTTTAAAAGCCTATTTCAGTAAAGATGGGGCTAATTATTCATTGACGAGAACCCACATGAATTCCTGTGATTTCTCATTGTCTAATTATTCTTACACACCCGTTGCAGATGATGTCAATTTAGAACATTTTTCTATTCAGGAAGACCAAGATGATTTGATTCCGATGATTAAGGATGCAATGGCGATATCTGAAGACGGATTCAAAATCTTCGCTTCCCCATGGACAGCAGCACCTTGGATGAAAGACAATAACAATTGGGTAGGAGGCAAACTATTGCCAAAGTACTATGATACTTGGGCCTTGTTTTTTTCTAAATATGCCGATGCTTATAAAGCAGAGGGAATTGATATTTGGGGATTCACGGTTGAGAACGAACCTTTAGGAAATGGGAACAACTGGGAAAGTATGCACTTTTCGCCCAAGGAAATGACTGATTTTGTGGTGAATCACCTTGGACCTACGTTGGAAAACAATGGTAAGGGTGATCTAAAAATATTGGGTTACGATCAAAACCGTGAGGAATTAAAACATTGGGTTGACGAAATGTATCGTGATGAAGAGTCCTCAAAATACTTTGCAGGGACCGCCATTCATTGGTATGAAAGTACTTATGATTATTTCCCAAAGGAGTTGCAATATGCGCATAACAAGGCACCTAACAAATACTTAATTCAGTCGGAAGCTTGTATCGATGCTGAGGTTCCAAAATGGAAAGATGATGCTTGGTACTGGAAGAAAGAAGCTACTGATTGGGGTTATGATTGGCGTGAAGACGAGAAAAAATACCTACACCCTAAATATGTACCAACCTATCGATATGCTAGAGACATTATTGGCTGTTTAAACAATTGGGTTGATGGTTGGGTAGACTGGAATATGGTACTGAACAAACAGGGAGGTCCAAACTGGTTTAAAAACTGGTGTATCGCTCCAGTGATTGTGGATGAAGAAAATGACGAGGTGTATTTTACACCAATCTATTACGTTATGGCTCACTTCAGTAAATTCATTAGACCCAATGCAAAGGTCTTTGATTTGACTTTAAGTGATCAAGAAATTATGGCGGCCGCAGCAAAAAATCCAGATGGAACGATTGCAGTAGTTGTTTTTAATCCGACTGAAAATCAAAAAACTTTTTCATTAAAACACGGTGAAAAGGAATCAACCATACAGATTAGTGCACAAGCAATACAAACACTAACGATAAACAATCAAATTAACTAAACTTTAAAATATGTCAAGTTCAAATAGAGTACCATTAGGTCAGAAAGCTGCGTTTGGAGCGGGCCATTTGGTTTTAAATTTACTACCTGGAGCTTTAGGTGTCTTCATGTTTTTCCTATTAACAGTCTTTGGAATGGATCCAGTTCAAGCTGGAATTTTAGGCGGATTACCAAGGATCTTTGATGCCATCACCGATCCGGTCATGGGTTTCATATCAGACAACACCAATTCCAAATACGGTAGAAGGCGACCTTACATCTTTGTAGGTGCCATTCTAAGTGCGGTTTTCTTCATTCTACTTTGGCAAATGGACGAAACCAACTCTCCGGAGTTTAACTTTTGGTATTTCCTAATTATGTCATTAGTTTTCTTGGTAGGAAACACCATGTTTGCTACACCATTGGTAGGATTGGGATTTGAGATGACAACAGACTATAATGAAAGAACTCGATTGATGGCATTCTCTCAAACGGTAGGTCTTTTGGCCTGGGTAATTGTACCTTGGTTCTGGCCAATGATTCCAAATGCAGACCTTTTTGAAAGTCAGGCCATCGGTATTCGAACACTTTCGCTATATGTTGGTCTGGGATGTTTGCTCTTAGGTATTTTACCAGCCATCTTCTGTCGAGGAATCGATGCAGGGAATATGGCAGATCGAAAGAAATTAACCTTCAGTAGTATTTTTACAAACTTAAAAGATCTTTTTGTCAGCATCGGTGATGCTGTGAAAAACAAACCTTTTATGCGTTTGTGTGGTGCAACGTTCCTAGTATTCAATGGATATCAGATTGTAGCTTCCTTCAGTTTCTTTATCATCGTTTTCTATTTGTTTAATGGTGATTATGGCGCAACTGGAACATGGCCAGCGTGGTTCGGATCTGTAGGTGCATTGGTATCTGCCTTTATGGTGATTCCGATTGTATCCAAAATGGCTTCAAAATGGGGTAAGAAAAATGCCTTTTTGATTTCTACTGCAATTTCTATTATTGGTTATGTATTGAAATGGTGGTCGTTCACACCAGACAATATTTGGTTGATGTTCTTGCCAATTCCGTTAATGTCTTTCGGATTGGGTAGTTTATTTACCTTAATGATGAGTATGACTGCTGATGTTTGTGATTTGGATGAATTACTAAACGGAATGCCACGTAAAGAAGGAACTTTTGGTGCCTTATACTGGTGGGTAGTTAAGTTAGGACAAGGATTAGCACTAGTATTTGGTGGGATTGTATTACAAGCCATTGGTTTTGACGGCGGATTGGCAACACAATCTGAAGAGACCTTAATCAATCTGCGAATTGCCGATATTGTATTTCCGGTAGTTACTGCTGGTTTGGCGATGTGGGTAATGTGGAGATATAGCCTGTCCGAGCAAAGAGCTAAGGATATCAAAACTCAATTGGAAGAAAGACGAGGTAAAATTTAAAAACTTACAATTATGTCAACTAAAACGAATAACAACATATTTAAAGGAATTAAGTCAATTAAGAACTATGGCTTGTTGCTAGTATGTTTCTTAATCGCTCTTTCATGTGACTATTCAAACATGAATAGATCCGAGCAGATTTCTATCGGAAACAAATTGAAAATAGAAGGTGAAGTAACGAAAGTATTAGTAGTTTCACCAATTGATAAAGACTCTGTGAATTGTCGGATTTTAACGATGGGAGTATATCCGAAGAACCATACAAAAGATATTTGGGTGGTGATTCATCCTACTGATGATCGCTACTATCCGCAGTCAGACCATACCAATACATCTTACAAAAGAGATGGAGAGTGGCAAGTTGTGACTCGTTTTGGTGGAGACTTAGGTGAAAAATATGATTTGATCATTTATGAAACTGATTCAGAAGCCTCGGCGTTCTTTAGTAAAACTATCGAAAACTGGAAAACTCTAGATAAATTCCCAGGTCTGGAGACGGCTGAATTACCAGAAGGTGCTGTAGAGGTAGATCGAATCGTTGTATATAACAACAGGAATTGTAGAGGTGTATTCTAAACTGATCAAAAGTATTCAGAGATAATGGAGAGAAGTGTAAAAGTTCCTTTTGGTCAGAAAGTTGCATTTGGTGTCGGCATGCTTGCCAACCAAATGTTTCCTGCTATTCTGGGAATCTTTATGGTGGTTTTGGTGCAAGATTTAGGATTCACTGGAATTATGTGGTCCATGATTTACTTTTTTCCAAGAATCTTCGATGCGATTACCGACCCAATCATGGGTTACATTTCAGATAATACACGATCAAAATGGGGGAGAAGAAAGCAATACGTTTTTGTTGGCGGACTCCTTATGGGGATTGCTTACATCTTCATGTGGCAACTCTTTAAAGAAGATACCCTGCAAGCTAATTTTTGGTACTTCTTCCTTTGGTCTATTGTTTTTTACTTAGGATTGACCATTTTCAGCGTTCCATATGTTGCCATGGGATATGAAATGAGTGATGATTTCCATGAACGTACCAACATCATGGCCGTCGCACAGTGGATTGGACAATGGGCTTGGGTCATTGCACCCTTGTTTTGGATCATTATGTACGATCCGAATTGGTTTCCTTCGGCGGATGTTGCCGCGAGAGAATTGGCCATTTGGGTGGCTATTCCTTGTACCCTATGTGCTATCATACCAGCTATTTTCATTAAGAGTGAATCTACGGTTGACAAAGAAGAATATGACCAATTAAATTGGAGCAATATTGGAAAAACCTTGAAAAAGATTTTCATCGGAAGTTTTTTTGAGGCTTTTAAAATCAAGGAGTTCAGAAAATTGTGTGGTGCCACCTTTTTAATATTTAACGCTTTTAATACGGTAGCATCCTTGACCTTTTTTGTAATTGTATATAAACTTTTCAATGGAGATGCAGCTGCAACTGGAGTTTGGGTTTCCTTATTCGGTTGTTTGGGGGCATTGGGTACCACTTTTATCGTGATTCCTACGGTAACTTGGATGTCTAAAACCTACGGAAAGAAGAAAGCATTCATGTTGTCTCAAGGAATTTCGGTAATTGGTTATATCATGTTATGGTTCCTATTCATTCCAGGGAAACCGTGGATGTATATTTTTGCCCTTCCGTTTTTCTCATTCGGGATTGGAAGTTTGTTTACCATCATGATGTCCATGACTGCGGATGTAATTGATTTGGATGAGTTACGAACAGGGAAACGAAGAGAAGGCATATTTGGTGCCATTTATTGGTGGATGGTAAAAGTAGGATTTGCTATTGCCGGTGCCTTAAGTGGATTGATCATCACCTTTGTAGGGTTTAATCCAGATTTGGCCACGGTGGATCAACAGGCATCTGTGGACGGATTGCACGCATTTTTCTGTTTCTTCCCCATGATAGGAACATTGATTGCGATGTATGTGATGAAAGATTACAACCTAGGCGAAGAAAGAGCAAATGAAATAAAGGCAGAACTAGCTGCCGCAAGATAAAAACAAAGAATTATAAATTTATAAATAGAATTTTAAGATGTCATATAGAGAAGACAGACAGTTTGCATTTGATATTGCAAATTATTCAAAAGAAATGGGGGTTGACTTCGGAGGATACTCCTTGAAGGATTTAAAGAAGATGTGGAAAGAAACTCTTGAGAAAGGGATGCACGGTATTTGTTTTAGTATGTATGAAGACGGACAAAAACCAGGTGATACCATTACTGAAGAGCAAGTAGAAAGAAGAATAAAAATTTTGAAGCCATACACAAAATGGGTGCGTTCTTTTTCATGTATTGAAGGAAACGAATTTGTGCCTAGAATGGCTAAGAAACACGGAATGAAAACCCTTGTAGGGGCTTGGTTGGGTGAAGAAAAAGATAAAAACGAAGAAGAAATTGAGGCATTGATTCAATTGGCAAAAGAAGGATGTGTAGACATTGCAGCGGTTGGAAATGAAGTGCTTTATAGAAATGAACTTACCGAAGAAGAATTGTTGGAGTACATTTTTAGAGTAAAACGTGCGCTACCAGATATTGAGGTAGGTTATGTAGACGCCTATTATGAATTTAGTCATAGACCGGCCATTACGAATGCCTGTGATGTAATTTTATCAAACTGTTATCCTTACTGGGAGGGATGTTCTCAAGAATATGCCTTAAATCATATGCAATCCATGTACTACGGAGCCCAAGCTGCTGGTGGAGGCAAAAAAGTAATCATTACCGAAACAGGTTGGCCGAGTGAAGGCGGAAGTTTAGGTGGAGCAGTATCCAATGCAGAAAACGCCATGAAGTACTTCATAAATTCTCAAGTTTGGTCTGCAAAAGATAATGTAGAAATGTTCTATTTCTCTTCTTTTGATGAATCTTGGAAAGTTGGTGCCGAAGGTGATGTTGGTGCCTATTGGGGACTCTGGGATAAACACGAAAACCTTAAGTTTTAATATAAAAAAACAGGTTGTATAGGCTAAGAAATTAACAGTTTGACAACCTTTTTTTTGTAATAAAATGATTTACAAATAGTTAACTATAATTGAGAAATTTTTGTAACTTTAATAAGTTTTAATTTGTATACCTATTGTAGTGGTAAAAAATTATGCTTTTAGATACATTAATCGTAATATTAAACCTTTAAACTCTTAAAATAATAAATATGAAGAAAATTACTTTTTTGATGGCAATGCTTTTTGCCACCGTTGGTTTTTCCCAAGACTTACTACTCGGATTCGAGAGCGGTGAAAGCGGAGGAATTAACGGAGGACCTTTTGGTGGAGGTTCTTATACCGTTGAAGCCGGTACAGGAACAAACACGACTCAGGTAGTGAAGGTAGTGGCCGATGCTAACGGTGAAGTTTGGCAAGGCTCGAACTTCAACTTAACCGAGAATGTTGATTTGACAAGTACAAACACCATGACGATTGATGTGAAATCTTCTACTGCCATTACTTTCTTAGTGAAAGTTAATGGAGGTGTTAATGGTGCTGTGGAAACTGCAGCAGCTGTGACTCATAACGGTGATGGCACTTGGCAAACGTTGACATTTACTTTTGACACTTCATTAGATGGTAAGGCAGCAGCTCCAAATGGTGTTTATGCCGCATTCGTAATCCATGCTTATTGGGCTTCAGGTGCGACTGAGTTTGGGACTGTTTCTAAGGATTCGAGAACTTTTTACGTAGACAACATAAAAGGCCCAAAGGCTGCAGCAGTGACTACACCGGAACCGACTGACTTACCTGCAGATCCGACGAGAGACGCAAATGATGTGCTTTCTTTCTACGGAGATACTTATTCTTCAGCAGTAACGATGTCAAATGTGGGTTGGGATGATTCTGATTTTGAAACTTTCACCGTAAATGGTAAAGAAGTTTTAAAGATTTCTGGAGCAAATTTCTTAGGTGTTGATTTAGGAACCTACTTAGATGCTTCAAACATGACCCACTTACACATGGATTATTGGATTGCACAAGATTGGCAGGCTGGACAAGTATTGAATCCTAAATTATCGAACCACGCTGCTCAAGCTGGGGAAACGAACGCATTTGACATCAGCAACCCAATTAATGATCAAACAGAAGTAAAAAATTGGCAGTCCAAAGATTTCGAATTAGGTTCTGGAGATAAAGCAAGTATCAAGGAATTTTTGATTACGCAGGCTGGTAAAGCTACTGTATTTTACTTAGATAATGTTTACCTATACAACGCTAATGGAGGCGGTGGTGGAGGTGGAAATACCTCAGGAGCTCCTTCTACAGCAGCGCCTGATGCACCTACCTTTAATAATGCTAGTGATGTAGCTTATGTGTGGTCTGGGACAAATGAAGCAACTGGATTGGTTTTCACTCCATTTGCCGGAGCTTCTGAATCAACTGTGCAAATTGCAGGGAACGATACAAAAAAACTTGAGATCCCAACAGCGGGTGGAGGAATGAATTTCGCTTTCGCTGCTCAAGATTTTGCAGCTGCTGGAATTACGCACATCTATTTTAATTATTATACAGAAGCAGTAGGGACTGGTAAAGTAATTAATGTGAATATTCAAGGTGGAGGCGCTAACTGGATTCATACCATAGCTTTACCTGCGTCTAAAAGTGCAAATGCACAATGGAATACTGTGGATCTTGCAATTTCTGGATTAAATGATGGCGGTGATGGTTCAACTAATGCTATTAGTCAGGTACAATTTACTGGTGCAGGACCTTCAAATCCAATTGGAGATGTTTATATCGATAATGTTTTGTTTTACAAGAGTGGAACAGCTAGTGTGGATACTAATAATTTATTTAACGTAAGCGTGTATCCGAATCCTGCTAATAACCTTGTAAACTTATCTGCAAACGAAAACATTACCAAAGTGGATGTGTTCAATGTAATTGGTAAGAAAATGAGATCATTCAATGTGAATTCAAATTCTACATCAATCAACATTTCAGATTTGAATCCTGGTATCTACTTAATTAAGTATGAAATCAATAACAAAGTTGGAACAACGAAGTTTATTAAGAACTAAGTTTCAATTATTGAAATAAAAAAAAACCGAGCATTGCTCGGTTTTTTTTATGCGTCAATTTCAAATTTACTTTTCGGTAGATTTGATTTCTGCAATATAATTTTTGAAACGTTTTCCGTAGTCCGAAGCTTTTACTCTTTCCGAAAGTGAATTGTAAACAGTATCTAACAATTTGATATTGGCATTGTACATCTCGGTCATTCCAAGATACGGAGCAACTTCTGAATCTGAGTTCGACAACGCGTAATTGGTAACATACAAAACTCTTCTTCTTTGTAAGCTCTGGTATTTCTTTTGAACGCCTTCTAAAGCCTTTTGATCTTCCTTTTGCTTGGCTTCTAATTCTTCTTTGATTAAATCTAAACGTTGGCTATTAAATTGTTGATTTACCTCATTAAACTTATCCAGTTTTTCTTGATTGGCAGATCCTTTAATCTCTGGGTTCAATCCAAATTTCTCCACATTATCTTGAATGCTGATGTTTCCTTCTTCCCCAAAGAATAAGATTCGTTTGTCAGTAGTGTTACCATCAAAAGTTAGGTAATATAATACAGGAGAAGAAACGTAGTCAGATAGTTCGAACTTACTATTTCCTAATAAGGCTACAGAATCTACAGAAACCAAAACAGTGTCCTGCATTTTTTGAAGGTATAATTTCCCTTTCTTTAAGCCCGAAATCTCTCCACTTACAAACATGTTGCTCTCTGGTCCGGATGAACAAGAATATAGCAACGCTCCTGCAACAACCAATTGAATTAAATTCCTCATAATCACATTTAAATTTGCTTGCAAATATGAGAAAAAGAATCCTATTTAGCTCACCCACTTCATCATTAATGCACAAGCGAATGCACCGTAGGTTCCTAGGGCATATCCCAATACTGCGAGCAATACACCAACTGGTGCTAGAGAAGGATGGAAGGCACCAGCCACAACAGGTGCAGAAGCTGCTCCACCAATATTTGCTTTTGATCCAACGGCCAAGAAGAAGTAAGGTGCTTTGATTATTTTAGCCACAATAAATAGGAGTCCGACGTGAACGATCATCCATACCAGCCCAATGGCAAACAGTCCTAAGTTTTCAGCAATGGCATTCAAATTCATTTTCATCCCGATGGAGGCTACAAGAATATAAATGAATACGGTTCCGATTTTACTGGCTCCAGCTCCTTCAAAGTTTCTGGCTTTTGTAAATGATAGCATAATCCCGAAAGTAGTTGATAATATGATCAACCAGAAGAAAGCACTGCCCAAACCAAAATCCACCAATGATGGGAGGTGTTCTTTTACGAATCCACTAAAGGTATTTCCGAAGAAATGACTCATCGAGGTGATTCCGAATCCGATGGCTAATAAAATCATCATATCATAAAAAGTAGGTATTCTGGCCGTTTCAAGAGTGAACTTCTCCATTTTTGACTGTAATGTCTTAATAGAAGAATTATCGGCCTTAAAGAAACGATCAATCGCATCAGACTTGGCCACACCAATCAACAGGAATGCCATCCAAACTTCGGCAACTAAAACATCCACAACCACCATAATACTAAATAAACTATCTCCAACTTCCCATTGCTCTTTCATGGCCAACTGATTGGCGCCACCACCAATCCAGCTTCCTGCTACCGTAGATAGTCCTTTCCATAATTCTGAACCTTCTACGGTTCCTAGGAATTCTGGTGCCACAAACTTGAAGAATAAAATGGCCAAAGGTCCGCCAATCATTACACCAACGGTAGCCGTTACAAACATAATTAGTGCTTTTGATCCTAAGTTCATGACTCCTTTCAAGTCGATACTCAAGGTTAAAAAGATCAAGGATGCTGGTAATAAATAGCGAGAGGACACGAAATATAATTTACTTCCTCCTATAAATTGAGCATAGTCAGAATCTTTAACATTATTCTCGGTGATATAGTTTTTTAGTTCATTTAGTGTTCCAACCTCCGTAAGATTTCCATACATACCCTGTAAGTGTGCTATCGTAGCTTGAACATCAATCCACTTGTCGGCGATAATTCCCAATGAAGTCAGAATCGAAGGCAAAAAGTAACATAAGAGTAGGGTAGGTACAATTTTGTAAAACTTGCTGAATGCGGGTTTCTTTTCGGTATAAAAAATAGCGGCAAGTGTTACTGCTAAAACTCCAAATATGATGGTGTCATCCGGAAATAATGGGATGTCACTATTGATTTCTGAAATGCTCATTGGTTTTTGATTTTCGCTAATGTAAAAAATTTAGACCAAAAAAAAGCGGAGGAAACCTCCGCTTGTCATTTAAAACATTTTCACTTCTTTAAAAGGTGAAATACTTATGTCTTTCACACTGTCTAAATAGGATTTCCATTCATTGCCAAAGAAAGCATTTGTGTTTTTTACGGCTGCATTGTAAGCGTCCTTAAACTGATTCATCAACTGGGTTTCGGTAGCTGTTTGGTTTCCGTATCTAGAACCGATGTAACGATTGGCACTACTTAAACGTTGTGTTACAGTAACCTCCGGATTACGCGTAATACCTTGTCGTTTGTCAATCTTACCTAAATACACAGCAATTTGTGCCTCAATTTTCTTACTAATCTCTTTAGAAGCTTTGATGGCATCCTTGTATTTGGTTTTGTCTGCTTTTGTGAGTTCTTTCTGAAAACTAGTCACAGAATTCTTAGATTCTACCAATTGCTTTACAATGGCCGCAATCTTACCTTGATATGATTCTAACTCTTTTCTTGCCTCATATTTTTGCTTGTGAGCTTCATTACTCATTTGAAGGCGAGGATCATATTTTACATCAATCTTCTGTTCAGAAACGGTTTCTCCATACGTTAGTTTCAAACCATAAGTCCCTGGTAGAACAGGTACACCTCTAGGTTCACTTCTAAGTTTTCGAATTCGTCTTGATGGCCTTTGAACACCTTTTTCATCCATACCCCAGCGTACTTTGTATACGCCGCTCTCTTTGGGAGCCTTGTATTTTAGTGTACGTATCTTTAGATCTCCCTTGTATACTTCAAGAGTAATGGAATCTTTAGCCTTTGATTTTTTGCCTTTCTTTTTCGCTCCTTTTTTGAAGTAATAAGAAATCAACGCACCGCCTGGTCTATTCGTTCCATGGTACAATGCGTCTCCACCGAATCTTGTTCCGGTTGGTTGCTGATATCTTGCTTGATAGGCCGTTGGAGGCTCAAATAAGGCAACGCTTTCGTCTAATAGGCGATTGTTTTTCGCAATGGCTCTAAGTGGTCGGATATCATCCAATACCCATACCGCTCTACCGAAGGTACCGATCACCAAATCGTGCTCTCTTGGTTGAATCACTAAATCTTTTACTGAAACGGTTGGGAATCCGTTGGTCCACTTTTGCCAATTTCTTCCTGCATCAACAGAAATATACAAACCGTCATCAGTACCTAAGAACAAAAGATTTCTTTCTACAGGATCTTCAACGATGCTTAAGGTGTAGCTCGCTACATCTTCTTCATCAACAATTCTTGTCCACGATTTCCCGTAGTTGGTAGTTCTAAAAACATAAGGTTTGTAGTTAAATCTTCTATAATCGTTTGCTACCAATAAGGCTTCTCCTTTGTTTTTATTTGATGCTTTTATTTGGGTAATCCAGCTATTCGCAGGCAGCTCTTTGATATTTTTTGATAGGTTGGTCCAATTTGCACCACCATCTTTCGTGATGTGTACTTGACCATCATCGGTGGCGGCCCAGAGTACATCTTTTTCCAATACAGTTGGTTCGATTACCAAAATGGTACAATGGTTTTCAGCACCTGTAGCATCCATGGTTAATCCCCCACTTTCTGCTTGCTTTAATTTCTCAGGATCATTGGTAGTTAAATCCGGAGAAATCACATTCCAAGTCAATCCTTTGTCTGTGGATTTATGAACAAATTGGCTTCCGAAGTATAGGGTACTATTATCAAATGGATCCATATTGATCGCAGCATTCCAGTTGAATCGCAATTTTACATCCGGATTTGGATGCGTTGGTTTTACGCTATAGTTGTTTCCCGTGATGTAATCATATCGTACGACGCTTCCTTGCTGACTCATAGACCATCCATAGCGAGAATCGTCTTTATCTGGCACAACATCAAATCCGTCTCCGAAACTAATTTCCTGCCAATAGGAGTTTCTAATTCCTTGTGCTTTCCAAACATAAGCAGGTCCTCTCCAAGAACCATTGTCTTGCAAACCACCATATACATTGTATGGGAATTCATTATCTACATTGATATGATAGAACTGGGCAACGGGAATATTGCCAATAAAGCGCCAGGTTTTTCCTTTGTCCTTTGTGATGTTTAATCCGCCGTCATTTCCATCAATCATAAAGGAACCATCCTTTGGATGTATCCACCATGCATGATGATCTGGGTGAACACCATTATCGACACCATAGGCACCCATAAGCTGTTTGAAAGACTTTCCGCCATCGTTAGAAACGTTTACATAGGTGAAAATACTATACACTCTGTTTTCGTTTTCTGGATCTACGTAAATCTCAGAATAGTAAAATGGTCTATTACCAATTCCAGGTTTGTTATTCACCATCTTCCAGGTGAATCCACCGTCTTCACTTTTGTATAATGCATTCTTTTTCGCTTCTACAAGGGCGTATACCACATCTGGATTAGAAGCAGCAACCGCTACACCGATTCTCCCTAGGTCTCCTTTAGGAAATCCTTCCTTATCAGTGATCTTCTTCCAGGTTTCTCCGCCGTCATGCGTCATGTATAATCCACTACCTTTTCCACCAGATTTGAAGAACCATGGGTCTCTTTTATGCTCCCACATGGCTGCAAACAATTTATTCGGATTTGATGGATCCATCACTAAATCAGCAATTCCGGTTTTAATATTATTGAATAAAATTCGGTTCCATGTTTTACCTCCATCAGTGGTTTTAAATACTCCACGCTCTTCGTGCTCTCCCCAAGGAGAACCGATAGCTCCTACGTAAATGACATCTGGATTCTCGGGATGAATAATGATTCGATGAATGTGTCTTGTTTTTTCTAGACCCATGGATTGCCAAGTCTTACCGGCATCCAATGATCGGTAAACGCCATATCCACCATTCAAACTGTTTCTTGGATTTCCTTCACCTGTACCAACCCAAATCACACTCGGGTTTGATTGCTGAATGGCAACAGCTCCAATAGAAGCAGTTACTTCTTTTTCGAAAATGGGAGTCCACTTGATTCCTCCAGAGGTAGATTTCCAAACCCCGCCAGAAGCTGTACCGACGTACATAATATCTGGATTTGATTCAACAACATCAATGGAAGTCACCCTTCCACTCATACCACCCGGACCGATATTACGTGGTTTCATATTCTTAACAAGGTCCATAGATAATTGCTGTCCAAATACTCCAGACACTGCCAGAATAAGGACTAAGGAAAACAGTTTTTTCATTTGGGAAAATCTAAAATTTGGACTCCGAAGATACCAAAAAGAAAGCACTCAATAAAATTGAGTGCTTCTAAAGGGTTTGTATTTAAGAGAGAAGGAGTTTTGCGATTATATCTTATTAGGTTTCCTTGTTTTTCGGATCCCTTTTGGATTCTTTTAATAATTTCATAAGCATCCATTCGATCTGACCATTGGTGGATCGGAATTCATCGGAGGCCCATTTTTCAATGGCTCTGAACATGTCCTCGCTGATTCGCAATGCAAATGCCTTTTTCTTTGCCATATTATTCTTTTACAAATTTTTCTATAGTAGTTATTAGTTCTTTAGCTATTATGAAATTTGGTGTTTGATAGGATGTATAGTTTTCGGTTTTATTTTTTACGGTTTTCAACACATGATTCATGTCTTTAATAACAACCATGGTTGCAGTGGGTTTCGATTGATGCAATTGCTTCAAATCGTTGAGAGGAACCTGTAAATCTCGGTCCCCGTTGATCAGTAAAACAGGTTTAGTAACCTTTTTAATTTCTTCTAGTGGATCTAACTCCATCCAAGAGGCGAAAAAAGGTTGATTGGGTTTGGCAAACAAACTCAATAATCGTTGATCAACATCTTTGATTTCCCCGGTGGATTGCAATTCCACAAAATACTTTTTACACAATTCGGCCAATTCTGCACTTTGGCCAGAAATCTGTCGGATTATGGTTTTATCGATTGATTCTCCAGGACCTGCAATGGAGACATACTTATCGGCTTCGCTGGATGCTAGCATAGCAACCAAAGAACCTTGACTGTGTCCGAGCAAAACGATTTCAGAGAAGCGATTGTCTTTTTTGAAGTGATTGATAACTTCCTTTACATCGGCAACAAAATCATCAAAGACAATCCCTTTGTCACGAATGATAGGCATGTTTCTAGCATTTGATGTTCGTTTGTCGTAACTAAAAAATGCCAAGCCTTTGTTAGTAATAGCTTCTCGAAACTGTTGAATATAATTGGCTCCGACGTTCATGCCCGCTTGGTTTCCATTTCGATCTATATTTCCAGAACCATGTACCCAAATGAGAAGTGGAACCTGGGTTTCAGAGAAACTTAATGTTCCTGGTAATTCAATTTCATAATTATTGATTTTTACTTCTTCAGATGTTACCTGTGCAAAACAAGTAGAAGAAAAACAAACCGTTATAAAGAGTAGTAGAAATCTGCGCATCATTTCTTTTGAGTTTTTAATCCGTGAATGAAAACCGCAGCTACTAGTACCAATGTTATGATTCCGAAGAAAATCATGATAGGCGTATCGTTAAAGCTTACGTCTAGTGTTTTTTGAATCATTAAATAGCACAACCCAATGATCATAAATCCCAAATAGGGTAGGGCAAACAATGATGTTGTTTTCGAAGATTCATTATTAGACCATTTTGCTGTTGAATCTCCTAGTTTCATTAGAATAATTTGGAGTCCTGTGAAGATGGCTAATAAGAACCATAAGATTGCTTTTGAATCGTATCGATTTACATTTCCTTGTAAATCCATATGAGCCACTACTTGATCAGGTAGGTTGCTGTAAGAAACTCCTACATACAGCCATGCGAATGCCGTTAAGACAAAACCTGATAAGATTAATGTAGTATCCAATGTGTTCCCTTTATGATTCAATTTGTGAGAAATAGGTTTTTATTACTTGATTCGCCTCTGATTCCTTTTGAGTACCAATCAATAGTTTTTTACCATTCGATAGTTCCATTTGGATTCCGATGTCTCCTGAAACGTTAATAGCTTTACCGTTTGCTTTTTTCCATAATGCACCTCCTTTGAAGCCCCATCCACCATACTCGGTTAGAGCATCGTATTTTCGAATGTAACAGCTCGATATTTCTTTCCAAAGGATTAATTTGTATTTCAAGTGAAAAGGAAAAAAACGATAATGAATCCCCTTTTCATCGATTCGAGTATAAAGTTTAAAGAAGAAGATAGGTAGGATAGCAATTATCATAATGCTCATTACCAAGAACAACTCCTCAATCTTCATTGTACTATTTTCTTTGGTGAATTCATTGATAATGATTCCAATGGGCACCAAGGTTGTTGAAAACATGAGCACAATAAGCCAGGTTTGCGTAAAACGTTGTTCTTCTTTAAATACTTTCATTTAACGATTCTTATCTCGCTCAAAAACGATTCTAGTCGACTGCTCTGCTATTTCAATAACACGCCATCCGTTTCTAGCATGCTCGTTCAAAAGGTCTTCTAAACGTTCGTTGTTTTTGGAAAATCCCATTTTCCAGTTTACTACTTTATACTCTTTCATTTTTTATTCTTTTCTAATTCATGATTAAACCAAAGCCATGGTTCCTTGATCCCTGATTCAATTGGAATCCCCACCGTAATGCCATTGACAACGTCCCCTAATCGTAAGCCAATTTTGCTTCCGATGGAAACTCCAAAAGAATTTCTGAGTTCCTGTCGAAACCAATAGCTATGGTTTGTTATTGTTTTATATTAATGGTTTAGTGTACCTGTGTTGACAACTGGAGCAGCTTCTTTGTCACCACAAAGAATCACCATTAAGTTACTCACCATGGCAGCTTTACGCTCTTCGTCTAACTCCACGATGTCTTTTTTATTCAATTCTTCTAAGGCCATTTCTACCATACTTACAGCACCTTCTACAATTTTATGTCTTGCTGCTACAATTGCGGTAGCTTGTTGACGTTTCAACATGGCACTTGCAATTTCTTGCGCATAGGCCAAATACCCAATTCTTGCTTCAAGTACTTCGATCCCAGCAATTGCCAAACGTTCTTCTAATTCTTTTTCTAAGGTTTCTGACACCTCGTTTACACTAGAGCGTAACGTAATGTCTTCATCGTGACCTTCGTCGGCAAAGTTGTCATACGGATACATACTTGCTAACTTTCTTACGGCTGCATCTGTTTGTACTCGAACAAAATTCTCATAGTTATCAACATCAAAGGCCGCTTTGTAAGTATTGGTAACACGCCAAACTAAGATGGTTGAAATCATCACAGGATTTCCCAATTTATCATTCACCTTTAAACGTTCGCTGTCAAAGTTCGATGCACGAAGTGAAATTTTCTTCTTTGTATAAAATGGATTAGCCCAGTACAATCCGTTCTCTTTAACGGTCCCTACATATTTACCGAACAGCAAAATAACTTTGGATGTATTCGGGTTCACCAAGATAAATCCGAAAAATCCAATAAAGCTGACTGCAGAAATAATTAGCAGCAAAGGATTCTCAAGATTAAACGCATAAAAAATGCTGCCAAAAAATAGCACCAGCGTCACTACCAACATTAAATAACCATTGGCAGGTTTAATGATTTTTTCTTCTTCCATGATTCAATATAATATTAAAAGTAATTGTTATGATTTTAAAATGATATTATAAAGATATAAAAATAAATTTATTATTTCCAAATTTGAGGCTTAGATTTTCATTATTTTTGTCGAAACATATTTCAATTATGAGAAAGATTTTATCATTATTCCTTATCCTTTTTCTAGTAAATACGAGTGCTGCCACTGATTTTTGGGGTCAAAATGGACATCGAGTTACTGGTAAAATTGCCGAGAAGCATTTGAGCAACCGAGCAAAGCGAAAAATTGATAAATTGTTGAAAGGTCAAAGTCTTGCCTTTGTTTCTACCTATGCAGATGAGATAAAGTCTGATAAAAATTATCGAAAATTCAGCCCATGGCATTATGTGAACTTTCCAATCGGGGGCAAGTACGATGCTGCAAAGCGAAATCCACAAGGAGACATTATATATGGTATTGAGTACTGTGTGAAAGTCTTAAAGAATGAAAATAGCACTGAGCAAGACAAAGTATTCTATTTAAAAATGTTGGTTCACTTGGTTGGAGATCTACATCAACCGCTTCATATTGGTAGAGCAGAAGACAAAGGAGGAAATGATATACAGGTACGATGGTTCAATGAAGGTTCCAATCTTCATAGTGTTTGGGATACCAAAATGATTGAGAGTTTTAACATGAGTTATATCGAGTTGGCGGATAACGCTAAAAGATTAAACCGAAATCAAATTAAGGCAATTCAGGAAGGAACTGTTCTAGATTGGGTGTATGAAACTCGTGAACTTACTGAAAAGGTGTATGCTTCGGCCAAAGTAGGACAAAAACTACGATATCGATACTCTTATGTGCATTTTCCAATTGTTCGACAGCAACTTCAAAAAGGCGGAATTCGCTTGGCGAAGATCCTAAATGACATCTTTGGGTAGATCTAGAATTGTTTTCAATCCTTGTTAATGTATCGTTAAATGCCCGGAAAAAGCCTGTAAAAAAGTTATTTTTAGGCATGTTTAAGAAACTTTTATTCTTCATCTTATTTGCAATCTTGTTTTCCTGTAAGGGCGAATCCTCGAAGACAGTTGAGCAAAAACAAATCAAATCGGATATTGTTCAGACCCTCAATTATAAGGAGTTAAAACCTTTCTTGGAGCGAAAAGATGGTAAAAACTATGTGGTGAATTTTTGGGCTACCTGGTGTGCACCCTGTGTGAAAGAATTGCCATATTTTGAAGCCTTGACCTCCAAGTATTCAGATAAGAATATAGAGGTGTTGTTGGTGAGTCTTGACTTTCCAAAACAGAAAGAGACCAAATTATTGCCTTTTTTGGAAAAGAAAAATATCAAAAGTAAGGTGGTCCTTTTAGATGATATGAATGAAGATGTATGGATCAAGGCGATCTCCGAAGAATGGTCAGGTGCTTTACCTGCTACACTTTTTTACAACGCGAACCATCGAAAATTTTTTGAACAATCGTTCACGGAAGAAGAATTACATAAAGAATTAGAGAACTTTTTAAATTTATAAATCATGAAAAACTTAAAAACTGTTTTGGTACTTTTCGCTGCAGTGATGTTATATGCATTCACCGGTACAACAGAAGAAGGATATAAAGTAGGAGATACTATCGAGGACTTCCGTCTTAAAAATGTGGATGACTCCATGGTGTCCTTGGCAGATTATAAAGACGCTAAAGGATTTATCATCATTTTCACCTGTAATATGTGTCCGTATTCAGTTGCGAATGAAGACAGAATCATAGCCTTAGATAAGAAATACAAAGGTTTAGGATATCCTGTAATTGCCATCAATCCAAATGATCCAGCTGCTATGCCAGGCGACGGATTTCCAGAGATGAAAGTGCGTGCTAAGGAAAAAGGATTTACTTTTCCATACTTATTTGATGAAGGACAAAAGGTTTATCCAAAATTCGGAGCCTCAAGAACTCCGCATGTATTTATTGTGAGCAAGCCTAAAATGAAGGTAGAATACATTGGTGCTATTGACAATAGTTCTAGAAACCCAGACAAGGTTTCAGAGAGATATGTTGAAGATGCAGTAGATGCTTTGCTGAAAGGAGACAAGCCAACCAAAACAATGACAAGAGCGATCGGATGCTCCATCAAGGTGGTGAAATAAGTCATTCAGAACAATGATACCAATCCCGGTTTTTACTGGGATTTTTTTTATTCCGTTACCTTAAGTCGTGCTTTCGCTGGTTCCGAGAAGTCTGATTTGATGTTATTCAGATACTGGTAGTAACCAGAAATTCCAATCATGGCAGCATTATCCGTTGTGAATTCAAATTTAGGAATGTAGGTATTCCATTGATAATGTTTTGAAGCCAACTTGAGACGTTTTCGAATCTCTGAATTTGCAGAGACACCGCCTGCAATGGCGATTTCTTTAATTCCGGTTTCCTTTGCGGCCATTTTGAGTTTGTCCATTAAAATTTCTGCAATGGTAAACTGAATAGAGGCACAAATATCATTCAGGTTTTCTTTGATGAAATTCGGATTTTCTCTTTCCTTTTTTTGAATGAAATACAAGATAGCCGTCTTTAGTCCGCTAAAGCTAAAATCAAGACCTTTTACTTTTGGTTTTGAAAAAGTAAAAGCCTTTGGATTTCCTTTTTGCGCATATTTATCAATCAACGGACCTCCAGGGTAGGGAAGACCTAGTAATTTTGCCGATTTATCATAAGCTTCCCCGACCGCATCATCGATGGTTTCTCCTAAAACCTCAAAAGTCAAATCCTTAGTAACCTTTACGATTTGTGTATGTCCGCCACTAATGGTTAAGCATAAAAAAGGGAAAGATGGAGCCTTCTGGTTTTCATCCTTTATGAAATGCGCCATGATATGCGCTTGCATATGATTTACAGCGAGCAACGGAATATTTAATCCTAGGGCCAAACTTTTAGCAAAAGAAGTGCCGACGAGTAATGACCCCATGAGTCCGGGTCCTTTGGTGTATGCAACGGCAGATAGCTGCTCTTTTGTAATTCCTGCTTTTTCCAGGGCTTGATGAACCACAGGAACAATATTCTGTTGATGAGCCCTTGAAGCCAGTTCAGGAACAACACCTCCATATTGTGCATGAATCTCCTGATTTGCGATAATATTGCTTAAAACAGTATCGGCTTCCAATACTGCCGCGCTCGTATCATCACAAGAAGATTCAATAGCCAATATGTATACTTTCTCAGCCGTCATTTTTCAAATTAATTGTCAAAATTAAAGAATAAAAACCATGCGTTTAAGTTTTATAGTTGATAAACCTTGCAGTTTCTTAAATTTGTAATGGTTGGTGCTTAGCTTGGCAATATTTTTGCCTTGAAAAGCATAGATTAGAAACCTTCTAAAGTCTACATGATCAAAAGGAAATACAGAAAAGTTCTTAAAGTAATTGGCTACATCGGCTTGTTCTTCCTTTTGTTGAGTCTTTTTCTTTCCATTTCTTTTGTGCAAACTACTATTGGGAATTATCTCACAAGAAGTTTGAATGAGGACTATAAAACCAATATCGTTGTCAATAAGGTAGATCTTTCATGGTTGGGGAAAATCCAACTGAAGAATGTCGAGATTAGAGACCACCATCAAGATACACTCATTTTTGTCAAGAACTTAAGAACTTCCTTAACCAATGCGAGACGAATTGCAGATAATGAGTTGAAATTTAATGGTATATCTCTGAGCGGAGTGGAGTTTTTTATCAAAACCTACAAGGGAGAACAAGATGATAACCTCATTATTTTTACTGAAAAATTTGAGGATGGTAAACCGAGAGATTCTCTTGCGAATCCGTTTTTACTATTCTCCTCTCAAGTAGATATTGAAGATTTACACTTCCGATTGATTGATGCCAATAAGTCGGATGAGCTGGAGTTTGAAGCTTTCGATGTTGGCGGAACCTTAGAAGACTTTCAGATATTGGGTCCGGAATTTTCTAGTAAAATTAGAGGGTTAAGCCTTACTTTTTACAATGGCTTACGGATTACCAACTTTACGACGGATTTTAAGTATAGTCTTACGGAGATGGACTTTATTGAAACAACGTTAGAAACCAAGCGTTCGAGGATAAAGGGAGATATGATCTTCAATTACAAGCGAGAGGATTTAGCGCGTTTTAATGATAAGGTAAAAATCACCGCCAATTTCAAAAACAGCAAGATTGCTGTGCCCGATTTACAACGGTTTTATAACGAATTAGACGGGAATGACGTTCTCAACTTCTCGGGTAAAACTGCTGGCCCATTAAATAATTTCAAAGTATCCAATCTTCAACTACGAACCAATAATAACATTCAAATCAAAGGGAACTTTGCCTTTAAGAATACCATCAATACCGAAAGAGGTTTTGTTTTTGAAAGCGATATTGATCAACTGGAAGCAACCTACGTTAATTTGAAAAGCATTCTTCCGAATATTTTGGGTAAAAATGTACCTTCAGAATTTGAGAAGTTAGGCCGATTCAATCTGAAAGGAAGAATCGATGTGGATGAAGATCAGATAAGCGCTACCATCAATGTGAATTCAGAAATAGGTAGTTCGAATGCCGACTTGCAAATCACCAATTTTGATGACATAGATCAGGCCGAATACAATGGTTTGATTGAGTTTGATAAGTTTGATATTGGAAAGTTTTTCAATGATCCGTTATTCGGAATTTTGTCGCTACGTGGCGATGTCAATGGAAACGGATTCAAATTAGAAAACATCAATACCTCGTTTATTGGTCAAGTTTCTGAATTAGAATTTAACGACTATCTATATCAAAACATCGTTGCAAACGGGCAGTATCAAAATAACAAGTTTGATGGTGAATTATCGGTAGACGATGATAATTTGAAAATGGAATTCCAAGGGCTTGCCGATTTATCTTCAAAAATTTACAAGTTCGACTTTAACTCGAATATTGGATACCTGAATCTAAAGAACACGAATATTTATGATAAAGACAGTGTTTCGGAAGTAAAGGGAAAGATAATCATTGATATTGAAGGAAATACCTTGGATAATCTAATTGGAAATGCTGTATTCACCGATGTGAAATATACCAATGTTGTAAAGGAATATGCCTTTGAAGAATTTGCTATTTCGTCTGCTTTGCAAGACAGTATCAAGACCATTGAAATTGATTCAAAAGATATTGCCAAAGGCTACATGAAAGGAAATTTCTCCTTTGCAGAATTGCTGCCACTGGCGCAGAACGCACTCGGTAGTGTCTTTGCCAATTATAATCCGTATCAAGTTGCAGAACATCAATATGTCGACTTTAATTTCAATATCTACAGTCAGGTGATTAACGCTTTTTTACCAGAAATTGAAATTGATGACAACACCAAATTAAGAGGATCGATCATTGCCGATAAGAATCGGTTCAAACTGAATTTTAACTCTCCGAAAATTATGGCCTATGGCAATACCTTGGAGGATATAAAAATTCGGACCGATAACCAAAATCCGCTATTCAACACGCATTTAACCATGGGAAGTGTGGATACGGAATATTATGACGTTACCAAGTTGAACCTTCTAAACAGAACCCAAAACGATACTTTGTTCTTTAAATCGGTTTTTAAGGGTGGAGACTTAAATAATGAGGATTTTAACTTAGATTTCTACTACACTTTTAATCCGGAAGGAAAGTCAGTATTGGGCTTTGAGAAATCGTCTTTTATTTTCAAAGACAATACCTGGAATATAAATCCAGATGCCAAAAAGACCGATAAAATCATTTTCGATTTAAATACTGAGGAGTTCAGTTTCAAAAATTTCAATCTTACCTCCAACGAACAGAAAGTGGAGTTTACGGGTGTCATTAAGGGGAACGATCAGAAGATATTGCTCGCTGATTTTAGAAAGGTGCAACTCGCAAGTTTCTTACCCCAAATTGATAGTTTAAAGCTTAACGGAAGTTTATCAGGAAACCTCGATTTTGTGCAACAAGGCGAAATATACAGTCCGGAGGCCGTACTTACCGTCAAAGACTTTGAAGTGAATAGTTTTAAACAGGGGGATTTAAGCATCAATGTAATTGGTGATAACTCCTATCAAAAGTTCAATGTCGATTTATCCATTCAGAATGAAAACGTAAAAAGCATCGCGGCTACCGGAAGTCTCGATTTCTCACAAAACAGACCCATCGTGGATTTAGGAGTCTTTTTGGAAGATTTCCAACTCAAGGCATTTAGTCCTCTTGGTCAGGATGTATTGTCTTCTTTAAGAGGAAGTATTGGAGGGAATTTCACCCTAACCGGATTCTTGGGAAATCCAGATATGGAAGGAACGTTAACATTAAAAAATGCAGGTTTAAAATTCCCATACCTCAATGTTGATTACGACCTGGATGAAGAGGCCATTGTAGTGGTTGATAAACAATCATTCATTTTAAATGACATCAAACTTCACGATACCAAATATGATTCGGAGGGTCTCTTAAAGGGCTCGATTACCCATTCCAATTTAGATCAATGGTTTTTGCAAATCAACCTTGATTCAGACAATTTACTGGTACTAGATACAGAAGATTCCGAAGAAGCGCTGTACTACGGAACCGCATTTATGGATGGAAGTGCCCTAATCTATGGATTGACGGACAAGCTAAATATTGACGTTAACGCCAAAACCAATCCGAATACCAATTTTGTAGTTCCATTGAAGGATATTGAAACGGTAGAAAGTTACAAACTGATTCATTTTAAAACCGATAAAATCGATTTTGAAGAGCGCCAAAAACTTATTGCTGAGGAAGCCTTGAAGCGTTTGTCATTGAACATAGATTTAGAAGTTACCAAGGATGCACAAGCCCGTGTGGTTATTAATGAGGATAATGGAAGTCAATTATCTGGCTCTGGAGAGGGGAATTTGAGGATTGAAATAAACACCCTAGGGAAGTTTAATATGTTTGGAGATTATGTGGTAGATAATGGTACTTACGATTTTAAATACGGCGGAATCATCAACAAACCATTTACGATTCAAAAAGGCGGAACCATCTCCTGGTCGGGAAATCCCTTTAATGCTACTTTAGATATCACTGCCATCAATAAAGCCAAGGCCAATCCGGCTGTTTTATTGGAGAACTTTAATTCCAACAGAAATATTGAGGTCGATTTGATTACGCGTATATCAGGTGGATTGTTTAGTTCGAAACAAGATTTAGATATCAAGTTGACCAATGTAGATCCTGCCATTGCTAGTGAGTTAGAATTCATTTTGAATGATAATGATATCAATCAGAAAACCACCCAATTTATTTCATTACTGGCTACAGGTCGCTTTTTAAACCCGAATGATTTAAATTTCAATGGAGGGGTAAGTATGGCAGGTACGGCTTCGAGTGCATTGGCCAATGCAATTTCGAACTTATTGAATAACCCAAATAGTAAATTCAAACTTGGTATTGATTACTTAGAAGGAAGTCGTGACAACGAAGTACAACGACTCAATATTGATGATCAAGTGGATGTGTCCGTAAGTACGCAATTGAGTGATCGAGTCATCATCAATGGTAAAGTAGGGGTGCCCGTAGGAGCACAAACGCAGACTAGTGTGGTTGGTGAGGTGAAAGTGGAGGTGCTTTTGAATAAGGATGGTAATTTTAGAGGGGTGATTTTTAACCGACAAAACGAAATTCAATATACCACCGAGGAGGAAGGATATACCCAAGGAGTTGGATTGTCTTATCAGGTGAACTTTAATAACCTATCGGAACTCCTAACTAAAATTGGTTTGAAGAAGAAAAACAAGTCAAAACCAAAGAGAAAAACCAAAGTTGATTCCCTCTCGGTTAGTCGTCCAAAGAAGTTGATCAACTTTATGAATAAACGCTAAATTGAATCAAAAATAAAGGTTCAATTAGTCTCAAGAATTTACCTTTTTTTAAACTTCTCAAGTCTATATCGTTTTCGTATTTTTTTTACATTTATGCTATAAAAAGAAGTAATTTTACAATAAAATATGACCAAAATAAATAAAATAGGGGTGTTTACATCTGGAGGCGATTCTCCAGGGATGAACGCTGCAATTCGTGCGGTAGTAAGGACTTGCGCCTATCACGGAATAGGTTGTGTTGGGATCTATCGTGGATACCAAGGAATGATCGAAGGAGATTTCGAAGAATTGAATGCAAGAAGCGTCCGTGGGATCATCAATAAAGGAGGAACTTTTCTAAAATCGGCACGATCTCAAGATTTCCGAACTGCAGAGGGTAGAGCTCAAGCTCATGAGAATTTAAAGAAAGCAAATGTAGATGCCTTGGTCGCCATTGGTGGTGACGGAACATTTACCGGAGCGATGATTTTCAATAAAGAGCACAAATTCCCAATTATCGGAATACCTGGAACTATTGATAATGACATTGTGGGAACCACCCATACGTTGGGATATGATACAGCGTTGAATACGGCTGTAGAGGTACTCGATAAAATTAGAGATACGGCAAGTTCACACGATCGTTTGTTTTTCATTGAAGTAATGGGTAGAGATGCCGGCCATATTGCTTTAAACGTAGGAATTGGAGCAGGTGCAGAAGAAATCTTAATCCCAGAGGAAAATTTAGGATTAGAAAGACTAATTGAGTCGCTCGACCGAAGTAAGAGATCAGGAAAATCATCTAGTATTGTTATTGTCTCTGAAGGAGATAATATTGGTAAGAACGTTTTTCAATTGAAAGATTATGTAGATCAAAACCTGCCAGGCTATGATGTTCGTGTATCTGTGTTAGGACATATGCAACGAGGAGGAAGTCCTTCTTGTTTTGATCGTGTTTTGGCTAGTAGAATGGGTGTGAAAGCGGTAGAGTCTTTACTAGATGGAAAATCTGATTTGATGGTCGGTTTGGTGAATGATAAAATAGTTTTAAATCCGCTTGAGAGAGCAATTAAAGGACAAACAAAAATCAATAAAAATTTGATTCGAGTTTCGGATATAATGAGTGTATAAGTAAAAAATTATAGAAATGATAAAAATAGGAATTAACGGATTTGGTAGAATTGGTCGACTTGCTTTTAGAGTTGCCGCGAAAAGAGATAATGTGCAAGTAGTTGCCATTAATGACTTATTAGAAGTTGATTACTTAGCGTACATGTTAAAGTATGATTCTGTTCATGGTGAATTTGACGGTGATGTAGCTGTTGAAGACGGTATGTTGGTAGTGAACGGAAATAAAATCCGTATTACAGCAGAAAGAAATCCTGCAGATTTAAAATGGGATGAAGCAGGTGCTGAGTACGTTTTAGAGTGTACAGGTATTTTCAAATCATTAGCGCAAGCTGATCTTCACATTCAAGGTGGAGCCAAGAAAGTAGCTATTTCGGCGCCATCTCCAGATGCACCAATGTTTGTAATGGGTGTAAACCATACTGAATTAAAAGCTTCAGATGCGATTTTCTCGAATGCTTCTTGTACCACCAACTGTTTGGCTCCATTGGCCAAGGTAGTGAATGATAACTTCGGAATTGCAGAAGGATTAATGACTACAGTTCACGCAACCACTGCAACTCAAAAAACAGTTGACAGTCCATCTGCAAAAGATTGGAGAAGTGGACGTGCTGCATTGCATAACATCATTCCGGCTTCTACAGGTGCTGCAAAAGCGGTAGGGAAGGTAATTCCTGAATTAAATGGAAAATTAACGGGTATGGCGTTTAGAGTGCCAACGATGGATGTTTCTGTTGTTGATTTAACAGTAAAGTTAGACAAGCCAGCTTCTTATGAAGACATCAAAGCGGTTATGAAATCTGCTTCAGAAAATGAATTAAAAGGCATTTTAGGGTATACAGAGGATGCTGTAGTATCTCAAGATTTTGTTGGAGATTCTAGAACTTCAATTTTTGATGCGGGTGCTGGTATTTCTTTGAACGATAACTTTGTGAAACTTGTTTCTTGGTATGACAACGAAATGGGTTATTCTACAAAACTTATTGATTTGGTGGAACACGCTGCAAGTTTATAATTGCATATTTCAAATAATAAAAAAGCCTGATGAGAATTCATCAGGCTTTTTTTATTTTATCGCAATCATGCTTATTTCTACATTGACATATTTTGGGAGATTGGCCACTTCGACCGTTTCTCGAGCAGGGGCGGTTTCCTCATCAAAATAGGTTCCGTAAACTTTGTTGATTTGAGCAAAGTTTTGCATGTCTGAAATAAAAATAGAGGTCTTTACCACATCAGAAAAGTCCATTTCAGCGGCTTCTAAAACGGCTCTCATGTTTTCCATCACTTGTTTTGTTTCGTTTGCGATGTTATCGGTAATCAATTCTCCCGTTTCTGGGTGAAGTGCAATTTGACCGGATGTGTATAAGGTGTTTCCAACTTTGATTGCTTGATTATATGGTCCGATTGGCAAAGGTGCCTTATCGGTGGAGATTATTTTTTTCATAGAAAATTAGTGTAATACAGATAAACGAACAGGCCTAGTAAAATAACGCCAACAGCCGTGAATCCGTAGTTGAAAATTAGTTTGAATTTGTTATTTGAAAGGACCATTTTGTATTTTCCATCCTCTTCCAAGTAATAGATTTCTTCATCAAAAGGAATTTCTTTTTTAGGCTTGATTCCGCTTGAATAATCCAGCTCTTGAGTGATTTCCCCTTTGGCAGTTGAAAATTGAAGGATCATTCGATAAGTAACGCCATCGCTGGAATTCTCTTCTTTTAAATCAATGACCTTGGCCATGGTTTTCTTTCCATCGAGTTTTATTTTTCGATCTCGCCTCGTCATGAAAAGTCCTACTAAAAAGAAAGCGATTCCTAGGATTCCAACAACAATAATTGGTATGTATTCTTCCATAGTATGAGAATTAAAATAGTCTTTGGTCTGGTGGTTTGTTCTTATCCCATTTCAAATCAGCTAAAACTGATGATTTCACACCAATAAAGAAATTGTAGGAAGAGTTTCCACCAAATGGAACCCAGTTAAAGTTAAACTGCCAGCTATCCAAATCCCTAGTGAAATTAAGTCTTGTAAAAGAGAAGGCTCCGCCTTTGATATCATAGCCTGAGGAATAACCAACCCGCCATTTCGGTGATAGTTCTAGATTCCCGCTAAATCCGATGGTGTGCACTTGAACCGCTCCAGGAGTGATTCCGTTATTTCTGTAGGATGCCGAGTATATTAAATTTAAAGACCATGGCATTTTTGATCGATAAAGTTCTGCTTCCTTAGGCTCGTTGCTATTGCTCGAATTGTTGTTTCGTTGTCCAAATCGATTGGTAGGGTCAATATTTGCACCCATGGTATCGGGTGGATTATTGGCACCATTTCCATTTCGATCCTCTTTTTTATCATCCTTTTTCTCCTTGTCAAAATCTTTGTTTGTCAAGGAAATATTCGCGGTAAGATTGGCGTTTGTCAATCGAAATAAACCAGGATTAAATTTATTGATTCGTTGTCCGTTATCATTTACTTGATACGGATCTAGACTACCATTAAAATTGATAGCAAGTTTGTCTTTCAAAAGTCGGGTACCCGCAGAGAAACTAACAGGAGACCAGCGCAAACTATCGGCTGCAATATTGTAGGCTGTGGTAAAGTTAAGGTTGTTGAGGAGCATTATTTTCTCATCTTCCTCATCACTGTCAGGGTCCTTGGGCGCGACTTTAGCCTCCAATACGTTGTTCAGGGCAATCCCGATAGAATTACTGAGTCCGCCTGAAGGACCTCCATAAATTCCTTGATCAAAAGGTGTGTAGGCTAGTAAGTCATTCGGATCGGTGCTCTGCTGCACATATTGTAGATGTTGATTTCGAAAATCGGGTCTGTATGAATAAGAAATACTTGGTCTAAAGGTGTGTCTGATTCCTCTTAATCTACCTTTTTTAAAGTTAAAAGTACCATAGATGTTGGTCGATAAACTCATCCCAAAATTGTATTCGCGGTAGCTCTTAAATCCACGTAAAGTATCTGTAACAACTACATTTTGAGTAGCATCATAATTTTTATTGATGTAATCAAAATGCCAAACTTCCTCATAATTTACACTTGGTGAAAGTGTAAAGTATTTCATTACTCGAATGTTGGTATTTGTCGAAGTTCTGTGTTGCATTCCCGCCCTTGCAGTTTCAAACATTCGAGGGGTAAAGAACTCATCATCGGTGGTGTTAATGAGGTATTGACCTTGTAAATTATAATTGAAACCTAGTTTCTGAATCGGTGTCTTTTTTATTCCGCCTTTCCCCGCAAATGGAAAAATTCGATTCATGTTCAAGGTCACTGATGGTAAGGTCATCGTGATGCTCTCCGTATTCGAGTTTTGCTGATGGGTTGCAGTAACAGCAAGATTAAAGGGGGAATCCACAAAGGTTTTATCCCAGTTTACCGAAGAACTGAAAACATTGTTCTGGGTTTGAGCCACATTAAACTGATTTTGAGACTGCCTAAAGAATCGACTACTACCCAAGTTTACAGAAGCTGAAAATCTCGAATTCGGATTTGATTTTGGGTCCTGCGAATGGTTCCATCGGATGTTGTAATTATTCGATTTGGTAAAATCACTAAAACCTCGAATTCCGTTGATATTACTTTCGTAGCTAAAACTAAAGGTACCGCTAAAATTGTAACGTTTTCGATAGTTAGAATTGGCCCTTAATCCCCAACTACCGTTGGAATAGGCATCCCCTTGAATTCCCAAATCAACATAGTCGTTGATTGCAAAATAGTATCCACCATTCATAAATCCGATTCCACGATCACTACTACCCGTATCGAACTGTGGAATCAAGAATCCAGACGTACTTTCATTAGTCATCGGAAAATATGCGAATGGTAAAAATAACGGAGTCGGAACATCAGCAATGAATAATTGACTGCCTCCTACAATGATTTTTTTTCCAGGAACAATTTTCGCTTTATCGGTGGCAATGTAATAATCCGGACTTTCTTCCTTATCGGAAGTGGTAAACCTAATTTTACGAACAAAAACAGTAGAATCATTGACCCTTTTTGTCTTTTTTCCATAGGTATACATTTCCCCTTGTAAGGTTTTTAATCCGTAGATAATGGCTTTTTTCGATTTAAAATTATAAATCATCGAATCTTGAGTCGACTCTTGATTACCTTGAATGAAAACAGGTCTTTGGGTATAACCAGTACTATCTGTAAGTCCCTTCGCGAATAAAATATTCTTTTTGTAGTCGACAATAATCTCACCCGCCTTTAAATCAATATCAGTATATAAAATCTGTGCTTCGTTATAAAGTGTTACACGTTGATTTTTAGCATCTTGAATGGTGTAGTCCTTGGCGGTGTGGGTAATGATTCCGTCAATTTTTTCTTTGGGTTTGATGCTATCCTGTGCGATAGAATCCTTAGATTTCAGTAAAACGGAATCTTTTGCTTTTAAGTTAAGTGAGTCTTTACGAAGAACTCCTTTCGCTTTTAATTTTGGTTTGGTAACGCTGTCTTTCTTGACAGCTGGGATTACAGTTTTTTTGGTTGGCTTTATGTCTTGACTAAAAATCGACTGAAAAGAAAAAAAAGCACAAATGAAAAGAATATATGTCCAATTTGCCTGCAATACTAGAAATACTATTTTTGTAATACGATTCCATTCTGGAACAATAATTGAAGAACCAAAATAGGAGGGCAAGATAAATAAATTTTATTCATGATGATTCTTAAATCAATCCCAAAATACCTACTTTTTTGCACATCAACTTTAACAGTATTTTTCTTGTTGCTAGCGGCTCCAAATGACCTGAGAGCGCAGAAAAAATATACCATTGTCATAGATGCTGGGCACGGTGGAAGAGATCCAGGTAACCTTGGGAATGGCTACAAGGAAAAGGATATTGCTTTGAAGGTTGCCAAGATTGTGGGGGTAGAGCTCGCCAAGCGTTCGGATATCAAAGTGGTTTATACTCGTAAAACAGATGTATTTATTGATTTATGGAAGCGTGGAGATATTGCCAATGATGCTAAAGCGGATGTATTTGTCTCTATTCACTGCGATTCACACACCTCAAAAGCATACGGAGCCGGAACCTTTGTTTTGGGACTCAGAGGGAATAAGAAGAATCTAGAGATTGCAAAAAGGGAAAATGCGGTGGTCTTCATGGAAGAAAACTATCGGGATCGATACAAGGGATTTGATCGAAATTCGGCGGAATCGATGATTGGTCTTTCCTTATTACAAGAAGAAAATTTAGATCAGAGTCTAGAAATTGCTTCTATGGTGCAGCTCAACTTTGTCAAGACCTTAAAACGAAAAGATCGAAAAGTAAAGCAAGATAATTTTCAAGTATTGCGGGAGACCATCATGCCAAGTGTTTTGGTAGAATTGGGCTTTTTAACCAATAAGAAAGAGGGAAGATATTTGAATTCTAAATTGGGTCAAAAGCAGATGGGAAAGGCCATTGCTGATGCTTTGAAGAAATATGTAGACAACTTAAAATTGAATACAGTATCTGATACCGTTGTTGTTGAGGAGCCGAAAAGCAGCGATGTGATTTTCAAAATTCAAATTGCTTCGGGTAGGACTAAGATTGCTGAAAAACCATATAATTTTAAGGGCTTAAAGAATGTAGAACGCGTAAAGATTGATAAGTTCTACAAGTACTATTACGGTCATGCCAAAGATTACAAGACAGTAGAGAAAAACTTGAAAAAAGCCAAGGCCAAAGGTTATCGTTCGGCCTTTATTGTAGCCATTAAAGACGGAAAAAAAATATCGGTTAAGGAGGCCCGAAAATTGCTGTAATTTAAAGCTCTTC
>CAYFJL010000003.1:0-43440 GCA_964343335.1 uncultured Polaribacter sp.
TGGTTTGGGGATGTTCGGACTTTTAAAGGCCGCTATTGAAATGTTTGAAAATCATCGAATCGATAAAAACCCCATGACAAAGAACAGTTAACAATAAACAGTTATCAGTGATCAATTATCAATGAATAAAATCTCTTTGGATAAGGAGAAACAGGAATCAAGATGTAACAGGCATTAAGCTAAAAGCTAATCGCTAACAGCTAACAGCTAATCACTAACAGCTAATAGCTAACACCCAACTGCTAAAAGTCATAAGCTAAACTGTTAAAATCTCTAAAAAAAGACCATTATTACATCTCGAACTGTTAAAAACTGCTAAAGTTGAAAGAGAAGCATACGAAAACAAAAAAAGGGTACGTTCCAAATAATGAGTCGAACAACCAACCAACAGAATTGATCACTCTTCAAAAATTGCAAGACTCGACACCAATAATTTAATGAACGAATCATTTGATAATTCAATAACTCAATACCTGCCTGCGGCAGGCAGGATCGAATAATTGAATAAGCGAATAAACCAATGTTTGAAGCCAATACAATTGCAGCTTCAACAAGGAACCACAAGTCGAGAGTCAGGAGACTAGAGACAGGAATCAAGAGCCAAGAGCCAAGAGCTAACAGCTTAACATTAAACATTTAACCTTAAAACATTAAACAATGAAACATGGTGTAACCGGAACAAGCCAAGAATTTTTTCATACATGTCATTTTTTTTATTCAGGCTTTTCCAAACACCAAGAATTACCCAACCCCACTTGTCACCCTGAGCCTGTCGAAGGGTCTCTGTTAAGAGCAGGGATGACTTACCACTCCGATTAGCACCAATCGTCAAGCGTCAAAGTCGAGACCTTGGGCGGGCCCACCCGCAGAGCCGAAAGCGTATTAAAAAAGAGGTAAAGGCGAGCACCTCAACAAAGCTTGTCAACCCAAAAACATTTACATCATGAGCGTTAATTTTAAAACCGTTTACAGAAAAAATCCACAAGACAGAACCCTACCTGGAAAGCACTATGCCCAGTATGCCAACAAAGAATATGTAGATCTTGAAGACTTAGCCGAAATCATCTTAGAAATCAGCTCCATCTCCGACTCCGACTGTTTGGCGGTCATCAATGAGTTAGAAAAGGCCATTGTAAGAGAATTGAAGAAAGGCAACATTGTTCGCTTGGGTAAGATTGGCAACTTTCAAATTAGCTTTAGTTCTGATGGTGTGGATACCGAAGAAGAGGTAACTGCCAATTTGATCAAATCACCCAGAGTATTATTTAGACCAACCACCCGTATGAAAGATATGTTAAGCAACCTTAAGTTTCATAAAGTCGGATAGACGGGAATGACCAACAAGCGGGGGAACCTGCAGTAACAAACAAGACCTCAATACCATAAACCGGTTATTGAGGTTTTTTTATGCCCAAAAATGGGCAATGTTGCATACGTATGGAGCAATTGTCGCATACCTATGCGAGCTGGGTCGGGTAGGTATGTAAGTTTTGTCGCGTTCGTATGGGGCGAAAACCCCAAAAACAAAGAAAAAAACTCTCTAGTAAACGGTGGTTAGTGCTATTATTTTATCCTTTTTCGATTCGATTTCAGTGTCTTAATTGCTAATTCTGTATACTTTGCTTATTGATAACCGTCTTTGAAACTTCTAAAAAGGCGGTTTCTTAAAGTCTAAACTAGAGAAAATCTCAATTATCTGCTGTTCAACGTTTACTGGTAATTGTATGCAGATATCTGATTTTTGGGAAACCCCAATTACTCGTATAGGAATTGAAAAGAAATTTGTCCAACTTTTAAATTTGTTTAATTTTAAAAGAAAAAGTTGCTACCGAACAGGTAAAATCACCAAGCTTTTTTTGTTTTTAGGGAGTAAATATGCAGGTTTGCTAAACTGCATCAATATATAATTTATGTTTATGAAAACAATTGTTACATTTTTAATTAGTTTATTATTTTTCAATTATAGCTTTTGTCAATTTACTGATACAGAGGAATTAAAAGAAGAATTCGAAGATTTCAAACCATTACGTTGGCAGATTTATCAAAACGATGGAATGATAATTCTGAATCCCTACATGTTAAGTGAATATCCAATACAATTTTTAGAACTGGTTTTTCAAATCGAAAACAATTTTGGTTACGATGATTTTTGGGATGATATTGAAACTTTAAAATATTTAAGAGTTGTCATTGAAAATGAATTAGGAATTCAATGTAAGAAATGCAATACTTATGACGAACTCTACGATTTTATAGTTAAGGAAAAAAAAGTTTTTACTTCTCAACTTTCTTGGAAAGACCCTAAAAATTTATATAAAGGAATTAAATACACAAAAAAGTCTGATAGGTTGGAAAAGGCTCTATTGTCCTACAATAAAGCAGAACTATTTAAAGCAAATGAATTTAAGACAAAAAAACGCCGTCTGTTTCAAAAGTGGTTGTTAAAAAACCATGAGAGAATAAGAATTTTTAGTTACGACGTTATCGATTCCTACTATGCTGATAGGAAAAAGGAGAGTGTAAGTAAATATGTACTTGATTATTATTCGAAAAAATCTTTACCCTTTTTTAATGACGCTTACAATACTAGATATAGTCGACAAAAGGTGTTAGAGGCTACTACAAAATTAGCCAAGGAATTCGGGGTATACAAAGGGCCATCGGTAGATCCAAAAACAGACCAAATTGATGAAATTTTAAGATCATATTTACGAACCACCTTATTCACAGAATATTATCGGAAGTCTTGCGAGTTGGATGGAGCTACGATTGGGGAAGACATTGTTTTTAGTCCAGAGCTCATAATTAATACCCTTCTTCCCGAGAAGCAGTTATGGTGGAGCCGTAATACGCATTTTTTAAGGGGTTACAGAAATCTTATACTAAGCGGCGCCCAACATGTGAAACCAAAGGAGGAAATTATTAGGATTGAAGTAGAAAGTGCAAAAAAGGTAAAATATATGCTAGGTTCTGAACATCAAAGAAAATGGGGGATGAATAATAGAACAATTGGTCACGAAAAATATACCAATAATATTCTACGAGGTATTCAGGGAACCTTTGCCAAATATCATAGTAATGGGTTTCCTAAACAGTTTTTTAAATACAATGTTTCAGGAGGATTAGATGATAAAGACATAATATCAGCTGATGAATTTGTAAAAAAATATTTTCAAAAAAAACCTCTTATGCGAGGGGTAAGATGTGATAAGTCTGATAAATATTTCCATGGTCCGACATTTATTTATAATTATGACAAACACAAAACATCCTACACAGATGGGTATAAATACTTTTATGACGAAGATATGAAGTTATCCAAAGTAGAATACTATGAAAGAATTGACTTTATTAAACCCGTAAGTCTTCGAAATTTTGAAAAAGAATTAAAAAAGAGAATATCTAAGCCGAAAATTATTGCCGAGTTCAAGAATAATATGTTAAATGGAAAAGTGGTGATTAATGATGTGTTTGATAGAACATTAGCAGGAACCATTGAAGAAACCATTGTGGATGTTATCGTTCCAGGTTTAAAAATAAAGGGAGAAAATGCCCTTAGGTATATGGTTGATAATAGCCCTTATGAGATTTATAAAGCTGAATTAAGCTTTTCAAACAATCTATTACATGGACCTTCAAAGTTTTATTATAGAGACATTAGAGATGGTGATAATAGTTCAATAACCGTCCAATTTGTCCATGGACTTTCTGAAATTGATTTAAAAAAAATCAAAAATTAATGAAACTACATTTATGCCCACAACCAATTGATAAGTCTTAATTGTTCGCTGTTAATTGTTAATTGATACCTGCCTGCCGCAGGCAGGATTGATCACTGATTAATGCTAACTGATCACTGATTTTGCAGTTTCCCGCAAAAAACCATTTGCAAAATAACTAACCCTGTAGTACCTTTAACCAAACCCTCAACAACCATTCAAAATTAAAATTGCTGAATATCTTGTTTTTGGGAGAATGACAAAACTCATCATAGTCTACTATATTGGAGGTTATGGGTTATGTTTAGAAGTATATTAACTAATTGTAAAAAATTAAAAAAATAAATTATGTCACTACAAGATGAAATAGATTTAAAGTCCAAAGAAATACATACTGAGAATTTAAGTATGTCATTGGGTGAAATAATTAGTATGTACATAGATAATGATCTAGATATACACCCAGAATTTCAAAGGTTTTACAGATGGAACGATGGTCAAAAATCTAAACTTATTGAATCTATTTTGTTAAATATACCTATTCCACCAATTTTTGTTGCACAAAGGGCTGATGGTATTTGGGATGTTGTTGACGGATTACAAAGACTATCCACAATTTTTGAATTCATGGGAATTTTAAGAGATGACAAAAATGAATTGATAGAACCTCTTGTTTTAGCACAAACAAATCTGCTTCCTTCTTTAGAACAAAAACAATGGAACTCAGGTGATTCAAACAGTCTTACCGAAGCCCAACAAAGATATTTTAAAAGAAGTCGACTTGATTTTGTTATAATTCAAAAAGAAAGTGATTCGAGTAGTAAGTATGAACTTTTTCAAAGGTTAAACACTGGAGGAAGTTCACTTACACCTCAAGAAGTGCGAAATTGTTTATTAATAATGAGTAACGAAGAGTATTTCCAAAGTTTAAAAGAACTATCTGAATTTGAGCCTTTCACAAATACAATTAATATTTCGGATAAAAATATTGATGAGCAATATGATAAAGAATTAGTTTCAAGATTTCTAGTACTAAAAGAAACCGATCCTGATGATATGAGTAAGGTAACAGATTTAGGGTCATTTTTAGATGATAAACTTGTTAGCTTTTTTGAAAGAAAATTTGGAAACTGGACTGACACAAAATCTCTTTTTGAAAGGACGTTCAAACTAATAGGTGATTCAGTTGGTAATAATGCATTTAAAAGATACAATTTAGAGAAAGAAATATTTTACGGAGGATTTATTGTTTCAGCTTTTGAAATGATAGCTTTAGGTATTGCAAATAATATTGATAAATGGGAGGCACAACCTAATGAAATTGAATCAAAAATAATCGAATGTTGGACAAAAATTGCAGAAGAAAATATCAATTGGAAAGGATATAGTGCTTCTGGAAGACTTCCGAAAACCATGTCTGTGGGTGCAGAAATTTTCTCATGAGAATAAAAACTACAAATGAGCTTTTTGATAAATTAGCTAACGAAATTCAATGGCGTAAAAAAGAGTTAGTAGATTATAAATTTATTGTCGAAAATAATCGAAGTTCGACAAGAGTTACACCACTTATTCGAGGTGGAATAGCATTAGGATATGCACATTGGGAAGGTTTTATTAAAATGTCTTCTTCTTATTATATCAATTATATATCCACGATTAAAATTCCTTTGGACGAAGTAGAAATAAATTTTCTAGCTCTGTCCTACATGAAAAGAATTAACAAAGGAAATAATATAAGTGATTGTATTTTATTAATTGAGGAACTGCTTAATGGGTCTCAAAAACCTTGTAAGATTTATGATAAAGACATAATCGAAACAAAATCAAATTTAAAATTTCATGTATTAAAAAATATTTTGACCTCATTAGGACTTGATCAAAGTCATTTCCAAGCGAAGGAAAATTTTCTCGATAAAAAATTAGTAGATATAAGAAATGATATTGCTCATGGTACTTATAGAGATTTGAGCTATGAAGATTTCCAGATAGTACATAGTAACATCATTCCATTATTGGAATACTATAAAACTCTAATCGAAAATTCGGCTACTTTGAAATCTTATCGTAAATAACTGTTTACAACACCATGTATAGCTCATTGCTTGTTGGTTATAAGAATTGTTTTCCTACATAAAACTTAAATTACTCCAATCATAAAATCCATACCTTAAAAACCGCAACGAAGCCGTACACAAACACGTTACCCCAAATCCTATGTTTTATCATTTGGAAATGGCTTATTGCCTAATCCTCATATTTTCGTATTTTGGTAGTTAGAAAAAGAAATGAGCCAAAAAATGACTCCTATTCCTAACCAAAACCCCGAACAAATAGCGCGAGATAAAATTGATCAAATGTTGGTCGATGCAGGGTGGTTGGTCCAGTCTAAGGATAAAGTAAACTTATCAGCAGGTTTAGGTGTTGCACTTCGGGAAGTAAATACAGATACTGGGCCTGCCGATTATATTTTGTTTGTGAATTCGAAAGCTGTTGGTGTAGTTGAAGCCAAGGCAGAGGATTTAGGTTTCAAACTTACACAAGTCGAGGAACAGTCTTTACGCTATGCTAAATCCTCTCTTAAAATAGGAAAATTCACATTAGACAATGAAAAGCCATTCGTATATGAAAGTACAGGCACGGTTACTCGCTTTACAGATTTTCGAGATCCAAAACCTAGGGGCAGAAACGTTTTTCATTTTCATAAACCTGAGACTTTAGCAGATTGGCTCAAAAAAGGACCTTCGTTGCGTGAACGTCTTTTATCTATGCCTGCACTTGATGCAACAGGATTGCGCCCTGCTCAGATTGTTGCGGTTGAAAATTTAGAACATTCTTTTAAGAAAAACCGTCCAAAGGCTTTGATTCAAATGGCTACAGGAGCGGGAAAAACATTTACCGCAGCAACATTTGTTTATCGACTGTTAAAACATGCAGATGCCAAACGTATTTTGTTTGTAGTGGACACCAAAAACTTAGGTGAACAGGCAGAGCAAGAGTTCATGACTTTTCAGCCTAATGATGACAACAGAAAATTTACTGAATTATACAATGTTCAGCGATTAACGTCCAGTTACATTGCTTCGGATAGCCAAGTTTGTATTTCAACAATACAACGCCTCTACTCTATTTTAAAAGGAGAAGAACTTGACGAGAGTGCCGAACTAGATAATCCAGAGGAAAACTCTTGGCTCAAAAAACAAATGAGTAAAAAACAGGCTATCCCTGTGGATTACACACCCAAAGTTCCGATCGAGCAATTCGACTTCATTGTTATTGACGAATGCCACCGTTCCATTTACAATTTATGGAAACAGGTATTAGACTACTTTGATGCGTTCTTGATTGGTTTAACAGCTACACCCGACAAAAGAACCTTTGGTTTCTTCAATGAAAATGTGGTAAGTCAATACACTTATGAAGAATCGGTAACAGATGGCGTAAACGTACCTTATGATGTATATACGATAGAAACAGAGATTTCTCAAAAAGGAGATACCATAAAAGCAGGCTGGTACATTGACAGAAGGGATAAGCTTACTAGAAAAAAGAGATGGCAGCAAGAGGATGAAGACACTGAATACAAGCGGAACGACTTGGATAAAAAGGTGGTCAATCCGAGCCAAATCAGAAACATTATACGAGAATACAAACGAGCATTAAAGACAGAGATCTATCCAAATCGATTTGATAAGGATGGTGAATATGAAGTACCGAAAACATTGGTTTTTGCCAAAACGGATAGCCACGCAGATGATATCATAAAAATCATTCGTGAGGAATTTGATGAAGGCAACGACTTCTGTAAAAAAGTGACTTATAAAATTGATGAAGACCCTAAATCGGTCTTGAATCGTTTTCGTAATTCCTATTACCCACGTATTGCCGTTACGGTAGATATGATTGCTACAGGAACTGATGTAAAACCTTTGGAAGTATTGCTCTTTATGCGTGATGTAAAAAGCGTCAACTACTTTGAGCAAATGAAAGGTAGAGGTACCCGAACCATCAATAATGATTCCTTGCAGATGGTATCTCGTACCGCCAAAAGTAAAACGCACTTTGTTATTGTAGATGCCATTGGTGCTACCAAATCTAAAAAAACGGATAGCCGACCTCTAGAAAGACAACCTACGGTACCCATGAAAGATTTATTGAGAGCAGTATCTATGGGTGTAGCAGATGAAGATTTATTCTTGTCTTTAGCGAATAGATTGATACGCTTAGAAAAGCAAATCACCGAAAAGGAAAAAGATAAGTTGTTAGAATTTTCAGGGGGTAAGAACCTAAAGCAAATTACCAAAGAACTGATTACCGCTTACGATCAAGATGAGATAGACTACAAGGCGCAAATTGAAATTGATAAGATTCCTGTACAAGACAGAACGCCTGCATTGATTGATGAAGCTAAGAAAACGGCACAAGAAGAACTGGTGAGACAAGCAGCTTCTACTTTCAATGGAGAGTTAAACGATTACTTGGATAATGTGCGTAGAGAACACGATCAGATTATTGATAGTGTAAACATTGACACCGTAACCAAATCTGAATGGGACACCACTTCGGTAGATAAAGCAACCTCCATTGTAAAAGACTTTTCTGAATACCTGGAATTGCACAAAGACGAAATAAAAGCCTTGAGCATTTTCTACAACCAACCTTACAATCGTAGAGAGATTACTTTCAAAATGATTAAAGAAGTATTTGATAAACTGACTTTAGAAAAGCCCATGCTGTCATCTAATTACGTTTGGAATGCATATGCCACACTAGAAGAGGTAAAAAGCCAGCAGCCTAAAGATGAACTCACAGTCCTGGTGTCTTTAATTCGTAGAGCTTGCGGAATTGATAGCGAACTGAAAGCCTTTGATAAAACCATTGATGAGAATTTCAAAAACTGGATTTTCAAACAAAATGCAGGGCAACACAACCGATTTACCAATGAACAAATGGACTGGCTGCGAATGATTAAAGACCATGTGGTAAGTAGTTATCACATAGAATTAGATGACTTAGATTACACCCCTTTTGATAGCAAAGGTGGTAGAGGGAAAATGTTCCAACTTTTCGGAGATGAAATGAATGATATTCTTAGTGAACTCAATGAAGTGCTAGCAGCATAATGTTAAATTAATCGAATAAGTGATAGAAACAAGTTAATTTTGAAAATCAATACTAATCATAAATCTATGAACTTCGAAAACTCACCCAAATTAGGATTTGGCATATACACTGCTGCAGAAATTGCTCAAATTTTAAGAATACCTTATCGAAAAATTTATACTTGGATGCATAAATATTGGGATGGGAAACTTGGCGAGAGTTATGGTTCTAAATATTCATGGCAAATGCACGGAACGAGAGCAGTTAGTTTCCACACATTTGTCGAGTTTTATGTAATGATGCAATTTTCAGAGGCTGGAGTTAAACCTAAAGAAGTTTTACAAGCACATAATGAATTATCAGAAATGTACGAAACAGCTTTCCCTTTTGCGCAAAAAGAAGTGTTGGAAGGAATTCGATGTGATGGCAAATTGATTTATTTACAAACTAAGCATGGAATAATTGAGCTAAACGGTACCAAGCAATTTAATCTAGAAATCATTAATCTATTTTTTGTTAAGCTTGAATTTGGTGAAGACGATTTAGCTTCGAGGTATTGGCCATTAGGTTTAGAGAAATCCATTGTAATAGATCCAAAACGAAAGTTTGGAAGTCCTGTGTTTAAAGATAAAAATATTTATCCTGAAACATTATACGGAATGTATAAAGCTGGCGAAAACATAGACTTCATTGCCCACCTCTACGAGGTTCCGAATGAAATGGTTGAGGATGCAATTGAATTCTGTGAGGCGGCATGATTATTTACATAGATGAAAATTTAGCACCTATTTTATCAAAAGGTTTTGACCTTTTGCAGAGCCCACTGAATTTTAAACTAAACGATGCAATTGAAGTGAAGTCAATAAAAGAAGTTTTTGGAGAAGGTGCACTGGACGAAGACTGGATTCCCAATTTGGAAAAAGGTAAGGACTGTGTTATAACACAAGACTATAATATCAACAGAATAAGAGAACAACGTCAACTATGCCAACAATATAACATTGGAATGTTTTACTTTAGGCCACCTTCAAAAAACGGTTTTACTTATTGGGACATGCTAAAAATGTTAGTAAAGCATTGGCCTGAAATTACTAAAATCGCGGCAAAAGAAAAGCGTCCATTTAGTTTTAAAGCATCGTCTCGCTCAACAAAACTTGAAAGACTAGAGTAATTTAATGATAAAAAATTGGATAGAATGTGAAGCAGGCCTATTGGGAGAATTAATAAGAGGTATTAACTACAAAAAACCTCAGTCATCTGACTCCCAACAAAAAGGTTATCTCCCTGTTTTAAGGGCAAACAACATTAAGAGTAATACTTTAAACTTTGATGGCTTAAAGTATGTAGAGGAGGATTTAGTAAAGTCAGAACAGAAGATTTTAAAGGGTGATATTGTATTTGCAATGTCCAGTGGAAGTAAGCATTTGGTTGGTAAGTCTGGTCAAGCACAGTCAGATTATGAAGGAAGTTTTGGCGCTTTCTGTTCAGTTTTTAGACCTAATGAAAATATAGATCCAAACTTCATTCAGTTCTATTTTCATTCTGGTGCATTTAGAAGAATTATTAGTAATGCCTCAAAAGGTTCAAACATAAATAATCTAAAACGAGAGCATATACTAAATGCAATTATACCCTTGCCGTCAAAGCCCGAGCAGCGAGCCATAGTAACCAAAATAGAAGAACTCTTTTCAGATTTAGACAAAGGCATAGCCGACCTCAAAAAAGCACAAGACCAATTAAAAGTCTATCACCAAGCGGTATTGAAAAAAGCGTTTGAGGGGGAGTTGACCAATGAATGGAGAGAAGAAAACAACTATTCATTAAATGGTTTTTTAAACGAACTTAAAGAATCAAAGAATAGAGCAATCAAACAAAAGTTAATTTCGAAAGGTGAATATTTTCCGAATTATGACACTAAATCACTAACCTTTAATGCTCCAAAAAATTGGTTAATACTACCGTGGAAAACATTGTGTTCAAATAATAAGTATGCAATGAAAAGAGGTCCATTTGGTAGCGCTCTAAAAAAAGCATTTTTTGTAGAAAAAGGAATAGTCGTATATGAACAAGGTCATGCAATAAATGACGAACCTTTTCGCCATAGATACTTTATTTCATCTGAAAAATTTGAAGAATTAAAAGCCTTTGAAACTAAGGCAGGTGACATGATTATAAGTTGTTCAGGAGTAACACTAGGTCGTATTTGTCTATTACCTTATAATGCTGACACGGGTGTAATTAATCAAGCCCTACTAAAGATTGACATGGATGAATCTATAATGTTGAAGAAGTATTTTGTTCAGCTATTTAGGTCAGGAACATTTCAAAGATTAATATTTCAGAAATCACTGGGTTCAGCAATGCCTAACATGGTAGGTATGTCAGAATTAAAAGAAATTCCAATTCCAATCCCATCAATTGAAGAACAACATCAAATCTTAAGGGAAATCGAATCACGCCTATCCGTTTGCGATAAGGTGGAAGAAAACATTAGCGAGAGTTTAAAAAAAGCCAAGGCATTGCACCAAAGTATTTTAAAAAAAGCCTTTGAAGGCACGTTGCTTTCTGAAGAAGAAATAGCCGCCTGCAAAGCAGCACCAGATTATGAGCCTGCTAGTGTATTGTTGAAAAAAATTAAAGCGGAGAAAAAGAAGAAATGATAGAGTCAATGCAAATTGAAAGGTATAGGGTATTCTATCACCCAACGAGGACAGGTGAGGTATCATTTGAATTGATTGCTGACGGGCAAAGGGACGCTTTAAAGCACCCTCATCGCTTACTCTATATTGTAAAACTAAATGAGCAGTTCTTATATGTTGGTGAAGCTAAGTCCGAATTAAAAACACGCTTTCAACGAGGTTTTAGTAGTTACAGATACTTTAAGAGAACTGGTAAAGCTAGAGGTGGTTATAAAGGCTACAAATGGATAAAGCTTTTGGATCCTACAGAAGGCAAACCTAATCAATTGGATGTATGGGCTATTTTATTCGATTCATCTTACGATGACAATAGAGACTCAATTGAAGCCATTGAAGGAGAAATTGTATGGAAAATTCGAAACCAAACCAACAAATGGCCTACCTATCAGAATGAAATTCATTTCAATAATGATTTGAAAGATGCAAACCTAATTGCTAATAAAATACTTGAAGACTTAAAATGACAGATTCAACAATTATATCAAAAATTTGGAACCTTGCAGGCGTATTACGCGACGATGGTGTTGGCTACGGAGATTACCTAGAGCAAATCACCTACTTATTATTTCTTAAAATGGCTGATGAGCTGAATAAACCTCCCTACAGCAAAGGTTTAAAGTTTCCAAAGCTCAAAGATGTGGAAGGAAATGAAATTGCGAATGGTGAGACCTGTGATTGGGAAACCCTTTCAAGCAAAAGAGGCGCAGAGCTAGAGTCTTTTTACAGTCAATTGCTGCGTAGTTTATCAACAGAGAAAGGCATGCTTGGACAGATTTTTACAAAAAGCCAGAATAAAATTCAGGACCCTTCAAAGCTCCTTAAGGTTATTGACCTCATCAATAAGGAAAATTGGAACTTAATGGGTGCAGATATCAAAGGCAAAATCTATGAAGGATTATTGGAAAAGAATGCCATGGATAGCAGTGGAAGTTCCGGAGCAGGTCAGTATTTTACACCAAGACCTCTAATTAAAGCCATTGTTGCCTGTGTTCAACCAAAACCAAAAAAGACTATTGCCGATCCCGCTTGTGGTACTGGTGGATTCTTTTTAGCGGCCTACGATTGGATTGTAGATAATAATGCGCTTGACAGAGAAGAAAAAGAGTTTCTTAAAAACAAAACCTTTTATGGTAATGAAATTGTAGCCAATACGCGTAGAATGTGTTTGATGAATATGTATCTTCACAATATTGGGGATATCATTGGTGACACACCAATTAAGTCAGCCGATGCATTGATTTCTGATGACGGTCTGCGTGTAGATTATGTTTTAGCAAATCCACCCTTTGGAAAGAAAAGCAGTATTACTGTAACCAATGAAGATGGAGAAGCTCAAAAACAAGACTTGAGCTACAACCGTCAAGATTTTTGGGAAACCACTTCCAACAAACAATTGAACTTTGTTCAGCACATTAAAACCATGCTGAAAATTAATGGCGAGGCTGCTGTCGTATTACCTGATAATGTTTTGTTTGAAGGCGGAGCTGGTGAGGAAGTTAGAAAACAATTACTTAAGACCACTGATCTTCATACCATTCTCCGTTTACCTACGGGCATATTCTACGCTCCTGGTGTCAAAGCAAATGTTCTTTTTTTTACCAACAAGCCAGCAAGCAAAGAAGCATGGACAAAAGAGGTTTGGTTTTATGATTATCGCACAAATGTGCATCATACGCCAAAAAAACGCCAAATGACTATGCAACATTTGAATGAGTTTATTCAGCTTTACAAATCGGAGAACATTGATAAGCGAAAAGAAACTTGGAATGAAGAAAGCCCAGAAGGAAGATGGCGAAAATATTCTTTTGATGAGATCATCTCTCGAGACAAAACTAGTCTTGACATTTTCTGGATCAAAGACAAAAGCTTAACCGATTTAGAAAATCTTCCTGACCCAGACATATTAGCTGAGGAAATAATCGAAAACATTGAATCTGGCTTGAATAGTTTTAGGGAGATTATGGAAACGCTAAGCCAAGAATCAAATTAAGATATCGTTTTCCTTTATAGGGATAATGGTATAAAAAACCCACAAACACCTTGAACATCACCACCACAGAATATCTCCATCGCATACAAACCCTTCAGGAGGGTATTGCAAGCTCTGACCTCGATGCTTTATTGATATCTGAAGAAGAAGACATCTACTACCTCACTGGCTTAACCTATAAAAGTCTGGAGCGTTTGTTTGTGATGGTGCTAACCGCAGATAGCGTGCGATTTATGGTGCCTAAAATGGAGTTGGCTCACCTCAAGCATGTAGACCATGTGGATGCAATTGTACACTATTGGGAATACCCAGCGCCACAACCCGAGCGTTGGCAAGATGTTTTGTTCGAGCTAGTAAAAGATGCCAAATGCATTGGTCTGGGTGGTAAAACGCCTTTTGAAATTGCTTCCTTTTTGGAATCGGAAGGCCTACCAACCGTAGAAAGCAACCTACTCGAAAAACAACGCTGGGTGAAAAGTAGTACAGAAATTGAACTTATCAAACAAGCGGCGAAGTATTGTGATCTCAGTATTGAGAAATTAAATGCCAATGCCTATTTCGGTATGTCAGAACTCGAAGTGTTTTCCATTGGTCGTACCCTTCAGCAAAAGGTGATTAAAGAAACTCCGTTTGATTATTTATCTACCAACATTCTCGTAGCCGCATGGCCGAGTCGCATTTCCTACCAACCCCACGGGGTGCCCAAAGTATCGGATCTTTTGATAGAAGGCTCTCATATTAGCTTGGCCTTTTTACGGGTCAATGGCTATTCGGCCGAGTTGGAACGTACTTTCTTTACCAGTGCACCCACCAAAGAACAAGCAGAAGCCTTTGAACTCATGCTCGAATCCAGAAGACGCAGTTATGCCGTACTCAAAGCAGGTGTAGTGGCCGAAGAGGTAGATTTGGCCGCTAAACAATTTCTCATCGAACAAGGACTAAAAGACAATTTGATGCATCGCACCGGTCATGGTATCGGACTCGGTAATCACGAAGGTCCGTATCTAGCCGAAGGGGATAAAACCATCCTCCAAGAAAACATGGTGGTAAGCATCGAACCTGGAATTTACATCGAAGGCGTTGGCGGATTCCGACATTCCGATACGGTCTTGATCACCAAAGACGGTTATGAAATCCTGACCCATTGTCCGGATCAATTAAAAGACCTCACCTTTATCAAAAAGAAGCCTTTGCAGCAACTGAAAGGGAAATTGATTCGTAAGTTGTATGGCATTTGATTTAAGAGCTAATAAAACGAATTAATGATATCTAGAAAAACGGTTATGGGTGTGGGAAGACCCACAGATCACTTAGAGGAAATTACCAAAATTCTATTTTTCTTTTTTATCTCTTCTTTTTGCACCATTCATGTCATCTCGACCGATAGTGGAGAGATCTCTTTTCTTGCCTTTGGCTATTGGCTTTTGGCTTGGCTTTTGGTTATTGGTGTAATAGTGTCATTCCCGTGAAAACGGGAATCTTTATTCTATTATTTAGATTCCCAATCAAGTTGGGAATGACATTCGTTTTCTGTTTGTACCACGCCTGTCACACTGAGCTTGTCGAAGTGCTTTTTTTCCCTGTTCTTTTCCATTGATGAAAAGAACCAAAAATCTAGGCTCCTTTTATTTTAGTTGAATGCTACCTTTTATTCCGATTCACGCCCAGACCGCAAGCTCTTTGGGCGCTCAGACTCTCCATAAAAATTGCATTACTACCTAAAATTAAAGATGTCGGTCCTTCACCAGGATGTATATTGAAAAGAATATTAATTTCAATTCATTGTTATTCTGGTTGGCATAAGACTACGCAAGCGAGCTTCAATAGTGAGTTTGAGCGCAAAAATAAACGTTGTCTGAGCGAAGCGAGTTCGTTTATTTTAGTGAGAATTCACGTCATTGAACGCTGAGGAGTCTGCGCCATGAATTTTGCTTCTTTTTTTCAATAAAAAGAAGATAAGAAAAAACAAAGAGCCTAGATTTTTTTCTTTGCACGCTGCTTTCGGCAAAAACATATTTCTGCCTCGTCAATCATCAAGGAAGAAGAGGAATGACCTGAAAAAAAACGAGATTTCTCGATTTGTTCCACTTACTTGAAATGACATTTAGAATTCCAATGTCATCTCGACCGATAGTGGAGAGATCTCTTTACCCTCTTCTATTTCATGATTAAAAGAAGCCTTTGCAACAACTGAAAGGGAAATTGATTAGAAAGTTGTATGGCATTTGATTTACGGACTAATAAAACGATTTAATGATATCTAGAAAAACGGTTATGCGCGTGGGAAGACCCACAGATCACTTAGAGGAAATTACCAAAATTCTATTTTTCTTTTTTATCTCTTCTTTTTGCACCATTCATGTCATCTCGACCGATAGTGGAGAGATCTCTTTTCTTTTTTTGCTCTAGCCTGTCATACTGAGCTTGTCGAAGTGCTTTTTTTCCCTGTTCTTTTGCATCGATTAAAAGAACCAAAAATCTAGGCTTATTTTATTTTTATGAAATTCTACCATTTTTCTCCGCTTTCGCATCCAGGCCGTCCTTCGGTACTCTATGGATGCTTTCCGCTTCATAAAATGAGAATTACTGCTAAAAATAAAAGTATGACGAAATAAGTTCGTAAACATGAATCTGACTTACCGATGATCCACAGAAATAAGGAACGGACCATGGAAGTGCCGTGCGCAGCACGATGCATGGAATGGGTAAAGTGACTGGTGCGAAGCAATTTCCTTGGAGTATCTTGATTTTTCACCTCTTTTTTATCAAGAAAAAAGAGGAATGACCTGAAAAAAACGAGATTTCTCGATTCGTTCCACTCACTCGAAATGACATATACAATTCCGATGTCATCTCGACCGATAGTGGAGAGATCTCTTTACCCTCTTCTTTTTCATGATTAAAAGAAACCTTCGCAACAATTGAAAGGGAAGTTGATAAAGAAGTTGTATGGGATTTGATCTTGTAGTAAACAAAAAAGTCCGCCAGGAGGCGGACCATAAAAAATTGCTATGAAAAAGAATGACACCGAAGTGTCTTCAAGACAAATGTAAGATACTTATTGGGAATTTTAAAAGGGATTGAAAGAGTTTCATTTATAACTGGAATAAAGAATATCCTAGTGCCAATCCTACCCAGGGTGCTTTATTGTAATTCCACTTATTTGCATCTTCTCCAATGGCATAGTCCCATCCAACGAAACCTCCAAAATTAATTTTATTGAAACTGTAAGTTATACCCAATCCAATAGATGTTAATCCCTTTGCAATTTCAGTACCATCATCGGGTATAGGGTTAGGATCGGCTGATGTATTATTAGCCGTCATAGTTACGGTTGATGCCCCAATAAATCCTCCTATTGTCCATTTATAATAATTAGATTTATTCCCAACATCTCTTCGATGGTTGAAGTAAGTTCTACCACAAAAAGTATAACCCAAAAATAAATTGGCATTAAAACTGGTGCTAAACTCTTCTTCTACGTTTGAACTCTTATCCCTAAAACGATATTTAATTGGAATTGTTAAGGCATTTAAAGTCACTTCCTGAAAGTAAAATTTGGCAGTTTGCCGATTCTTTAGCTCAAAAAAGTACGATTCATTATGTCCACGGAAACTATCTTTAGGGTTTTCTATAAGTTTAGGGTTTACAATTAATTTGTTTTTATCAAATTTCACTAAACCTTTAATACCCTTTCTTTTGACAGTATCTTTCTGTTCAATAAACTGCTCTTGGTAAAACGCTTCATTTACAATGATATGTCGGCTAATTGTCCTTTTTTTACCCTTAAACATTTCTTCAAATTCAACTTCAATTTTAGAACCTGTAGGAAATACTTCTCTTATGCTATCTTGTTGATCCTTTTTTAAGTCTTTGAACATTACCTTTCGGACTCTCAAGAGAGGTATACTATCATATTTGTTAAACTTTATTTGATTTGGTATCCAATAAAATTTCCTAAATGATTCTTGACCTTTCATTTGGAATAAGACAAAGAATAAGGACAGAAATAAAATTATTTTTTTCATAATTATATTAGTGTATTAAATATTTTGATCCTATGATTTTGCGAAATATCCAGTTCCAGTTTCCAAATCCTCTAGTAACTGATCCATGATATCTTCATATTTAGGTTCGGTTCTAGAACGAATTAAGGTTCCTGGTTTACCGGGTTCACCTGCTGTTCCCTGAATATTTGTACGGTTAATTCCTTGGTAACCGTCTCTCATCTTTGGATGTCTCCTACCACAGTGTCCTCCACCGCCATGTACACTTGCGGCACCTGTTCCTACTGTTCCTGAAGAGCCGCCAAAACCTCCAACTCCTGGTGCTCCTCCTTCAAGATTAGAAAGTGTTTTGATTACATTATATAACCACGTTTTTCCAAAGAAAAGCAAGGACGCGCCGCTACCTCCATTGGCCCCATTTCCAGGAAAACCACCATCTCCACCATTTCCACCAACGCCACCTGAGCGCACTTGTCGTGTACAACTACAACTAAATCTGCCACAACTGTGACGACCAGTGATACCAGGTCCGCCATTTCCACCTTTACCGCCTCGTCCGCCATTTCCACCGTCACCTCCTTTGAAGCCTATACCATCCATTTGAAAAATTTCGGCAGATAAAGGAGTTTCATTGGTAACCCATAATCGTCTGATTGTAAAGTGTAAGATTCCTCTTGTTTCTATAGTGGTCCCGTCTTCACCCTTGTAGCCTTGGAAACCATGTTGAGCTCCTATAAGTCTCCCTCTATTGGTGCGGTACCCATCGCGAGCATTAGGTCCCGTTGGCCCATCAGATCCATTCAAATTGGCTGGTTTATGTTTTTTTGCAAGTGATATATATGAAGTTTTATTCAGGCTTTCTAGAAATAGATGTCTGATATTTAGTACAATGGGCGCTCCTGAATTGTTACTGTTGTCTATTTCAAGGGTGGCTCCATCTTTTAAAGTTAAAGTCTTAAACCTACTGTTTAACGTTGTTATGGTGAAGGTTTGATCTTGTTCAACTACGACATCACCATAATCTTTCAATTTGTTTTTTTTCTTTAGTTGTAAGATTTGTCGTCTAATTTGATTTTTTTCTTCTGGGCTCATAAGCTTTTAAGTTTTGGTTAGTAAAATGTATTATGGAAAGAAATTATTCCATTAAATAACACGTAAATGGGTATTTAATATTCTCTACCAACAGAAGAAAAGGAAATATCAACTATCACGAATTATTTTTGTGAAGTATATAAACAAGTTAGTTCTGAATTTGCAATTTTTCTGGGGGTTGTTATTTCTTTCAGCCTAAAACTAGAGAAATAATTTCATTAATCAAAACACTGATATCAATTAACTATCAATTAATCAGATATTTACAATTTCTCCTAGATTTTGGTTATTTTAGAAAAGTATGACCACTACTTCCTACCACAGCTCGGGCTGCTTTTACAATGTGCAAGGCTATCCCTTTCGTAGTTATTTAAACATTCGTAAAAAAGGAACCCACAAACGCTTTCCAGATCTCATGGTGGTGTTGATGAATCCTGGGAGTTCCAAACCTTTAGATCAGGCGTTTATTCCGCGTACAGAGGTGCAGGCAAAACCTGATCAAACTCAATACCAAATCATTCGGGTCATGGAGCGCTGCAACAAGCAGTATGCGCGTATTCTCAATCTTTCCGATTTGCTAGAACCAAAGAGCTTGGTATTACATGAGACCTTAGCAAAGCTTAAGAAAAAGAAAATCGTGCATTCCATTTTCCATCCGTCTCGGTCGGAGGAGTTTACCAAACTCTTTCAAAAGACGGCGCCTGTTATCTTGGGTTGGGGCGTACATAAAAACTTAGAACCACTGGCCAAACAGGCTTTGGAGATCATCCCTACAGACAAACGTGTGGGGTTGCTCAAAGAGTCTACCGATTGGGGGTATTATCATCCGTTGCCTCCGAGTGTTTTTAAACAAAGGGTTTGGGTTAATGAGGTTTCTGAGCAAATTTTGAGTTTTTAAGTTTTAGTTTTTTGTTTGATTCAATGATCAATAATCAATTATCATTTATCGACGAAGAATCAAGAATCAAGAATCAGGCGACAGGATGCCCTTCGACAGGCCTGCCTGCCGCAGGCTGACTCAGTGTGACATCGTAGCTTGCATCTCGATACAATTCTGATTTCATCAGAATCACTCGATGTGACAGCGTTATACCACCCAATAATTCCCTAAAATTTAACTTTTCCAATTATTTCGATAATTTCTGTGGATCATCGGTCCTTTACTAGAATGTTTATTGAAAAGTATAATAATATCAATTCCTTGTTAGCCTGTTTGGCATAAGACTACGCAAGCGAGCTTCAATAGTGAGTTTGAACGCAAAAATAAACGTTGTTTGAGGCTCGCCGAGTTCGTTTATTTTAGTGATAATTCACGTTATTGAACGCTGAGGAGTCTCCGCCATGAATTTTGCTTCTTTTTTTCAATAAAAAGAAGAGAAGAAAAAACAAAGAGCCTAGATTTTGAGCTACGCTCGCTACCTTCGTCCAAAGTATACTTTGTCCTCGATAATTTTTGATCGATGCAAAAGAACGGGGAAAAAAAACACTTCGACAGGCCTGCCTGCCGCAGGCAGGCTCAGTGTGACATACGGGACGTCATTGCGAAGGAGGTACGACTGAAGCAATCTGTTCAATGAGATTGCCACGGCCTTGCAGGCCTCGCAATGACGCTATCATACCAACAACCATGACACCATCAACCAATAACCAAAAAGCCAAAGGCTAAAAAAATGAGACACTTCGAGAAGCTCAGTGTGACATACGGGACGTCATTGCGAAGGAGGTACGACTGAAGCAATCTGTTCAATGAGATTGCCACGGCCTTGCAGGCCTCGCCAGCCTGCCGCAGGCAGGCAATGACGCTATCAACCCTGCCTACGGCAGGCAGGCAACAGCCATTACACCATCAACCAAAAACCTAAGGGCTAGCAGCCCAAAGCCAAAGGCTAACAGCCAACAGCAAATAGTCAAAAGCCAAAGGCCAAAAGCTAAAGGCTAAAAAAATGAGACACTTCGACAAGCTCAGTGTGACAACGTCGGCTCAGGATGACATTGAAATAAATATTAACAGGCGTTAATTCAAATACCCGTTACTAGAGACCACAATCTTTTTACCATTCAAAAGGGTAAGGGTGAGGGGGAGGTTTTTGGAGAAACGAGAAGTTTGGTACTGAAAAAGATCACAAAAATTAGAAAACTGCTTGCCGTCCAAAGCTTTGACTTCAACTCCTTGGCGCAAACCAGCCTTCCATGGCTCGCTGCCCTCAACAATCTTCATTACGATCATCTTTCCGTTTTGGAATCCGAGGGTGCAGGCATAGGCCAGGTAGGTACTTTTGATGTTTTGTTTTGAGACGAACAACTGCTGCTTTTTTAAGCTCATAAACAAGGTCTGGTCCTTCCACAACCGATTCCCAAGTTTTGAAGATTTGAGGTTGTTGTAAAAAACGATGGGCTGCAAAACTGCTTGTCCGGATTTGCTCTCTGGGAACTTAAATACGCTCGGTGAGGTAGATGTAAAAATACCATTTACATCAAAGCTTCCCGAATAGACCTTGAGTTGCTCATAGTCATCCAGACCCACTAAGTTGTAGTCCTTTTTTGAAATATTCGGATGCCCAGAAGCGCCCGTATCTAACAAGAACTTGAAGCGGGTTTGTTTGCGTCGCAGGTAGACATTCGGCGTGTTCTTCCGAAAGCTAAATTCCAAGGAATGCATGGACTTTGTTTCTTCTGGGAAGAAATTCGACGGATATAAAATCAGGTACTTGTTTTTAAAGTCAATTTTCCAATTCAGTAGTTGGATGATGTCTACTCCAAGAATCCCATCAATTTGATAACAGGAGAAAATTTCATTGGCGGGCGTACTTAAAATACGATGCCCTGTTACCTTGCGACTGCCAATATTAATCGTGCCGCTTTTGTAATACCGCATGCGACTGCGTCTGCCACTCGAAGAAACTACCGTCAAGGTTTTACGTGTGGGCTTGAGCTCGTCTTTGGCCCAATCATAAGCTACCGTGTTTTGAGCACCTGTATCAAAAGCAAAATGCTTTACCTGACCATTAAAGGTCAACGGAATGATGATTAAATTAAGGTCATTGCGAAAGGGAATGGTGTCTTGAAACTTTTGTGCTTGGGTAGACCCCAAGGCAAACAATAATAATAAGATCCAGATGTTTCGCTTCATAACTATTAATTTATCCCACCAAGATGGTTGTTTTCTTAGATGTTTTGTTGTTGAATTCGTCAAAGAAGAAATCAATTCTCCCCAAATACAATCCGTAGCAACCCACTTGATTCACCAACATGTTTTGATCGGCCACATTCTTTACAATGGTTGGTTTGGGTAAGAAGGTATGGGTGTGTCCGCCGATAATGATATCAATATCTTTGGTGGCTTTGGCTAGGTTTAAATCGGAAATTAAATCCGGAGTCCGACGATAATAATACCCCAGGTGCGAGAGACAAACAATCAAATCGCATTGCTCTTCTTCTTTTAGTTTCCGTGTGATGTCTTGGGTGATTTCAATCGGATCCAAGTACTTGGTTTCCTTGTAATGCTTTTTGTTGACCAATCCTTCGAGTTCGATACCCAATCCGAAGATGCCGATTTTAATGCCATCGCGAACCAATATTTTATACGGATCTACATGAGTATCCATCACTGTATTGGTAAAATCGTAATTGGCAGATACAAAGTCGAACTTGGCATGGGGCAATTGTTTGTACAGACCCTCTATACCATTGTCAAAATCGTGATTTCCAATGGTTGCCACATCGTATTGTAGTTTGGACATCAGTTTGAATTCCAGCTCCCCTCCATAGTAATTGAAATAAGGAGTACCCTGAAATATATCGCCCGCATCTAGCAAGAGGGTATTCGGATTCTCACTACGTATTTGCTGAATCAGCGCTGCACGTCTGGCCACGCCACCCTTGTTGGCATTTCTCCTGTGATCGGGCCCGAAGGGATCGATATGACTGTGGGTGTCGTTGGTGTGGAGAATGGTAATATGGCGTTGTTTCTTTTCAGTGAAGGCAGTCAATCCCGTTCCGCCTAACATGGCCAAAGAGGCCGCTCCACCGAGTTGTTTTACAAATGTTCTTCTTTTCATGGGGTTACAATTATGCGGTTATCAATGTTAGCGGTTAAGACGTCTACTTTCTTGAAATAGTCTAGCATGGCATCGCGGGCTAGGTAGTTCAAATTGGTGAGTTCTATCGGATTGGCAAAAAAGGTCATGCCACTGCCTCCGGTTTGCAAGTAATCGTTGGTAAGGACGTAGTAGGTCTCATTGATATCAAATGGTTTTCCACCAATCTTCGCCGTATAGTCATCCCCAGCAATTTTGAGTTGCACTTGTTTCGAAATCGGATGGGCACGCCTGCGATCAACAAAATAATCGAAGAGCTCTTTTACCTTGGCGCCGCTGAGTTTGGTCACTACCAATTCGTTTTCAAAAGGCATCACAAAAAAGGCGTTTTCGGTACGCACGGTTCCTTTGGAAATATTGGCTCGGAGTCCGCCCGAATTCATCAAACAGAAATCGATGTTGGTATTTTTTAATTTTTGAAACACGGGATTTGCCATTTCATACGACAAATCGGCAAAGAGATTGCCCAAGCTACTTTGCAGATCACCATCATTCTTTACCAAATCTTTAGGTGCTGTACAAAGCGGTTTCTTCATAACGTTTTCAAGTTCCTCGCGAAAGGGTGCAATGTACTCCTCGATGGCGGCATCACTAGATAGTTTTTCATCAATGGAAAGGCGTTTTCCGGTGATTTTGGTGAGCTGCTGCTGATTGGGTTTGCCACAGGCAAAACCCACGAGCAGGAGTAGGTAAAAGATGGATTTTTTCATAGAGTATAGTTAGTTATTGCTTGCCTGCCGCAGGCAGGGTTGATGTTGATCATGATGTTGGTTTGGTTCGTTGTTAGTCATCGCCCTTCTTGGCTTGGACGTCTTGGAGGATGTAATTGAAATGCTCCACGTCATCCTTGTTCAATTTCAACACACCCGTTACAGTGATGATGTCATCCGTTTCAAATTCGGGTGTTTCTTTGAATTGTAATTCCATCGCCGTTTCTGGTCCGCCAATCCCACAGAAAAAACAAGCAGCCATAGGGCCTTTGGAAAGCATGTATACGGCGCCGCTCGGATCGAGACTTAAAAAATAGCCCGAGATGGTAATCTTCTGACCTTCAATGTTTTTTACCGATTCTGAAAAAACGGGAAACAAAAAAGATTGTCCGTAATCTTTATAATACTTGTCAATAAAACTCACTTTGGCCAAATCTTCCCAGGTGACTTTTTTTTGTGCGGAAATACTTAGGGAACCTAATAATACAAGCGCAATTACAATCTTATTTTTCATTACTTAATATCGTTGAAATATTCATTTTTATGATCGGGTAAATGGCTAGGGCAATAGATAGTACAATCATCAGCAAGACCAACCCGATTACATTCAGTAACTCCGACATAGGCAAGTCTATGATGATACTCTGCCGTTTGGAGCTCTCAAAAATACGAAGAAGCAGGTAGAGTCCGACTTTCGTAATTGTTAAACCCAGTATAAAACCACCAAAAACAATCACCAATCCCTCATAGGTCACCATTTTGATGAGCTGCCCATTACTGGCACCGTAGGTTCGTAGCAAGGCCAAGTCGAAAGCTCGATCTTTGACCATCTTGTAAAGACTGATAAAAATGATGAGTCCGGAAATCACCAAAATCACATAGGCAATCCAAGTAATGGTATCCAATCCGACTCCGGTGAATTGGTACAAACGGTCTAGCTCATACTTCGGCAATGCGGCCTGCATGTTGGTTTTTTCGTTGATAGTTCTAGGTAGCGAAAGCACGGCAGTCGGACTGCGGAAAGAAACTAGCATTGAGGTGATGGATTTCTCATCATTATTGATTTCCTCTTGCCCCGTGTGCTCGTGGTCATGATCATCTCCCTCCTCGTGCTCATGTTCTTCATGATGGTCTTCATCCTTGTGATCTTTGGAATCGGCATCGTGCTCATGATCGTGCACATCCCAAATGCTTTCCAAATTGGTGATGATGAGTCGGTCTATGACTTTTTGTGTAGGTTGTAAGATGCCAACCACCTTAAATTCGCCCTCATGCACTTCTACTTTGTTTGCTACAAAACCATGGGAACTCTGAAACGTATCGCCTAGTTTGAGTTGTAAGATTTCTGCTACGGTTGCGCCTAAGACTACTTCCATGGATTTTTGAAAGGAGTTGCCTTCGGCCAATTCTGCTTGGTAGATATCGGTAAAACCGTTTACCGTCCCTACAATGCGATAGCCCTTGTAATTATCCCCATAAGAAATCGGAATGGCTTTTTTGATTAAGGGGGTTTTGGTTACCTTTTTGGCTTCCCCATAATTGATATTCCCGGTCGGATTGTCCAGGTGCAATACAGATGCTAGTACCAATTGCAGCGGACTCCCTTTGGCGCCAATCACCAAGTCGATATCCCCCAGATTGTTCTTCATTTGATATTCAAAAGAAGTCTTGATTTGTTGGATGCCGAGCAACAAGGCGATACTCAGTGACAGCATCAAAATGCTCAGCACCGAATACAGTGGTTTCGATTTGATATTGGCCCAACTAATCTTCCAAATATTCATAAGATGATGCTTTTTTGAAAGAAAGGTTTGACACGCTGATCGTGGGTGATCACAATCAAGTTGGATTTGTTTTTAGCCGCTTGTTTTTTCAAGAGATCGATGACCACCTGACAGTTTTCATCATCCAAACTCGAGGTGGGTTCATCGGCTAGAATCACTTTAGGTCCGTGTACCACCGCCATGGCAATGCCCAAGCGCTGTAATTGTCCCACACTCAAGGTGTTGGTCTTGCGGTCTTTTAATTCCAACAACCCTAACTCCTCCAACAAGTCGTTGATGGATTCATCGGTATTCGATGTCTTACTAAAGAACAAACGCGCCTTTAGGTTTTGAAACAGTGATAAAGATTGTACTGCATAATTTTTCTGAAAAACCAATCCGATTTGCCTACCCCGAAAGGCATCCATGGCACTTGTGGAGAGATCAGATAATACCGTGTTTTCTATTTGAATTTTGCCCGAAACCGGTTGTAACAAACCTGCCAACAAATGGAGGAGCGTCGTTTTTCCCTTGCCTGATTTTCCCAAGATCAACAAGTCTTCTTGAGACTGCAAGTCGATATCCGGAAAATTAAATGTTTCATCCCCCTTGGGGTAACGAAAGGTTACTTTTTCTGTGTGAATCATGGCAATTGATTACTGTTCCGTCTATGCTTCGCTTCGAAATAATTTTGACAATTGACTTCCGAGGACCGCGGAAATTCCGGCTGCAATACCGCCAATCACGGCCGTGGCAATGATTAGTTTGTACGGATTTCCGCCGAGTTTTAACAATTCAGAAATTTTGGCGGCCAAGGTAAAATCGTTGGCGCTACTCAAGAGGTAGCAATAGGCCCCCCAATACAATTGAATGGCGAAAAAGGGAATGAAAAATACAAAGCCCCTTTTTAATGGAATTAGTATGGAAGTAATGAGTGCTGCTACCATGATGGCCCACCATGGAAGTACCATGGATAGCAAGTAGGCTAATACAATCGTTGCGATGAGGTTGATGCTATTTCTAATCATTGGATGCAGGTGTTAAGGTTTGAGTGCCAATAATTTTCTCGTTGGCTTGGTCGGATTGTAAAAAGTTCAGCGAATGGTAGTTCCCAGCGGCCCAATCGTCAATAAAATTGTCGTAATACTTAGATCCTGGGTTCCCCGATTGACCACCCGGATAAATACCAAGGGCCGTGGGCGGTGAGCTCATTTCCACGATCATGCGCCAAGACGGACCATGATTCTCCGAGGTCGCATTCACAATGTTTCTGTCACCACCAATCGGAATGTTGAATCGAGAAAAGGCCGGTAATCCTTGCAGCAAATGCTTCGCATAAGTGCCCTTGTAGTTTACCCATTTGTAATCGCCTTTTTCGGTTTTGATTTCTGTCAATCGTTTTGCGGCCTTTTGGAAGGAAAGCAAAAACAAATCTTTGGCAGTTTCTTTTTTATCGGATGTTTCTAAAATATCCATAAAGTCATGGTCGCCATTGTTCTTTAAGAGATGGATGGTTTGATAGGTATAGGGCCAGGTTAAGGCTACACCTTCTACCATTAGTTCATCCCAAAGCATACGTCTTAAATTTCCATACCACTGGCGCCAAATACTTGGACCTACTTCCTCCAAGTCATTGTTAAATTTCCAGGCTTTCATTTCCTCCAATACGGCTTTTTCTTCCTCCGTAAGGGTTGAGGTATCCATGGTCGCCAACATATGCGGCACCAATTCTGATGCTTTCAAGTTGAAGTTATTGTTGTGTAAGGCTTTAAAATCGGCAACGCTAAACTGATCCTTTGAATTGAAAAAGTCGTTGATCACGCGGTTACGATAAGTTTCATATCCATCGTTAAATACATAAAAGGGATATTTTTCATCCACAGGATGCTGATTGGCCGAACTTACAAAGCCACGTTCCGGATTTTTGGTATGGGCATTGAATTTCTGCGGAATGTAGGATTGCCAGTCGTTTTTAGCATCCGTTCCGTCCATTAAAAACTTTCCTTGGCCTTCCCACTTGTTGGCAAACTTCCCCTGAATCCACAAGGCGATATCACCCTCAGTAGAGGCAAAAACGAAGTTCTGTGCGGGTGCATTCCAATATTGTAGGGCACTTACATAATCGTCGTAGTTTTTGGCTTTGTTGAGTTCGATAAAGGTTCGTTGGTTGTTCCCTCCATCGTGACCAATCCAACGCATGGCATACCCGGCCCGAGCATTGGTCGATTGGAAGTTTTTGTCATAAACTACAGGTCCGTGATGGGTATACAATACTGAGTCGATATAGGATTCTTGTCCTTTGACTTTGATTTCTTCCACACGAACTTTCACATCCTTCCATTGTCCGTCATGCATGTATTTGGTTCGGTCTTCGTTGAACTTGATTTTGTACCAATCGATCACATCTCGAGTGGCATTGGTTTCACCCCAAGAAATGTATTGGTTGAATCCAGAGATCACCCCAAGGGCTCCAGGAATGGTGGCTCCGAAGGCATTGTAATTCGGTGTGCTTAATTGCATCACAAACCAAATGGAAGGTAGGTTTAATCCCAAATGTGGATCATTGGCTAGAATCGGATTTCCAGTAGTAGATTTCGCTCCAGAAACCGCCCAGTTGTTACTACCGTTCGCCGGATTTGGTTTGGGCAAAGTCTCTTTGATGGTATCCAGTACAAAGGTGTTTTCTGGTGCTTCTGTTTGTGGAACATCAATAAAACTCCAATCGGTTTCTTTGGGAATCACAGGATCGGTAATATCATAGAAATCAGGGAATAGCAAATCGAAATTCTCCTTTCCGATTTGACGCAATACATTGGTATATTCCAAGTCGTCATCCCCACCGGCCAACATCTTGGTCATGTACATTAAGAGCAATGCTGTTTTTTTGGCGGTCCATTTTTCAGGTCCGTAGTCCAATAGTTTGTATTCTACGGGATATTGATCAGGTGTCAATTGATTGATATAGGCATTGACGCCGTCGACATAATCTTGCACAAACTGCAAGGTTTCTTTGTCAAATTGTTCCATGTAAGCCACCGACTGATCGGCACCGTATCCCATCCCTCGTCTTCGTTCAGAGCGGTCGTAATTGATAGCACTAGGTCCAACAATTTCTGATAGGCGTCCCGCTGCGGCATAGGTTTGGAATTCTATTTGCCACAAACGATGCTTGGCCGTTAAGTAGCCTTGGGCCTTATATAAATCGTGATCGTTTTTTGCGAATACATGCGGAATCAATTGGGCGTCGTAATGTACGGTTACTTTGTCTGTAAGTCCTGGAATCTGAAGTTCACCGGTAATGCTTTCATCGATTTCATTCTGCCAAATTCCCGAATTGGGATTTAGAAATTTTCCGAGTGGCGGAACTGAACCGAGTTTTGTGTTTAAGGCATAAAAAATTCCGATGGTGAACACCAAAGAAATTAGAAGTTTGAAGTATTTCATTGAAATATTTTTGAAGGTCTATAAAAGTAGGAAAAATCTTGAGGGCTAGAAAATTGACACACAAAAAAACCGCTTGAAAAGCGGTTTTATAGGGTTTGGTAATCGTCTGTTTTTTCCATTTGATCCATCATATCATCGTATTTGGGTGGTAAGACCGTCAATCTTCTTTTCTGTAAATCAATCCACGCTCCGAATACTTCTATTACGGCGGATAATTCACCCGCAGTGTTCCTTACTTCGTGTCGGATTTTCCATTTTCTTTTATCCTCCGACATGCCTAACAATTTGCAATTTACGGTTACCGATTCTCCAAAATGAATCTCCTTGCGAAAGGAAGTAAACTCTTCAAATAAAATGGGTCCGATGTCATCACTAGCCAGTTCATTCACAGGATGCCCTGCAAAGGCAAAATAGCGGATACGTGCTTCAGCCGCATAATCGTTGTAGGCCGTATGGCGCATGTGTCTGTTAGGGTCAAAGTCTGACCACTTGGTGTTGAAACTTACTTCAAATGCCATGAAAATGCGCTTATTTTTTAACGAGTTGGATGGGTGTTCTCAGCTTCAATTCACTCAATACATTCAACGCTTCAGAAACATACAAGTCTCTCGAAAGACTTTTGTGCCATGCCTTACGTTTTTCTGTCAAGTCTGGATCTTTGGCTAAGATGTTCTTCTCGTAAGCCGGTGAAGCAAAGGTCAAATCTGACTGGTATTCAAACACCGATTTGAACTTTTCCGCTTCATTTTCTCGCTGCTTGGCTTCGTCCATAAAGGAATCAAAGTTTAGTGAGTAGCTGGTGTCATCCTGATTCTTTTTCAACCACTTGGCATAGTCGTTAATCAGTTTGTATTTCGAATCCGTAGAGATACGTTGCTTGCTATTGTATACTACCTCTCTGAAGTTGGAGTAGGTATTGGTAGGTACATACTTGGCTTGCGCTACCTTGTCCCAAGCCAAGGCTCCATCACGGTCACGTTCCCCAAATTTCATATAGCTAAATCGACTCGGAATCGCAATGTCTGAATACACACCTTCTTTTTGAGTAGATCCTCCGTTGATTCGATAGAACTTCTGAATCGTCATCTTTAAGAAGCCCAAGTCTTTTTTGTAATTCGGGTAAAACTGGTTGATTGGTAGAATATTCTGTACGGTTCCTTTTCCATAGGTTTGATTACCGCCGATGATGATACCACGTCCGTAATCTTGCATGGCTGCCGCAAATATTTCAGAGGCTGAGGCGGATAGTTCATTCACGAGAACTACTAATTTGCCATCCCATTGAACTTTGGGGTCGTTGTCATTCTTGATGATTGGGTTTTCTCCTCGGTACTTGATTTGAACCACTGGGCCTTTTTCAATAAACAAGCCAACAATTTCGATGGCCGTTTTTAAAGATCCACCACCATTATTTCGCAAGTCCACGATGAGTCCGTCTACGCCTTCTTTTTTCAATCGCTCAATCTCCTTTTCCATATCCTTAGCAGAGTCTCTGTACGACTGCTCGTCAAAATCGATATAGAATTTTGGTAAGTCGATGATGGCATATTTTTCATTGTCCATCTTCACAATGGATGACTTCACAAAGGTTTCTTCCAACTCAACCACATCACGGATGATGGAAATCACTTTGATGGATCCGTCTATTTTTTTCTTTACGGTCAAACGAACTTCTGTTCCTTTTGGTCCCTTGATAAACTTAATAGCATCACTCAAACGCATACCTACAATGTCTAATGGTTCTGCATCACCTTGTGCTACTTTTAAAATGATATCGCCAGGCTCTAAATCGCCTTGCTTGGCAGCGGGTCCACCAGACACCAATTCGAAGACATGGGTGTAAATTCCTTTAGGCTGCAATCGCGCTCCAATACCTTCCAATTTTCCAGACATATCCTGGTCGAAATCGTCCTTTGCTTTCGGACTCAAATAGGTGGTATGCGGATCAAAAGCACCTACCACAGAATTCAAGAATGTAGAAAACCAATCTTGGTGTTCTAACTCTTCGATACGGATGTATAATTCATCCATATTTTGGTGTACTTCATCACGCGCCTCTTTTTCCAATTCCTTGAAGGACTTGGTTTTGAAGTTCTTGTCTTTTTCCAATTTAGCCTCTTGCAGTTCCAATTTCTGTTGGATTCTTCCCAAAGTTTGCAATTTCATCTGCTTTCTCCAATAATCCATCAATTGGTTTTCATTTTTGGCAAAGGCTACCTTGTCGTAGTCGATATCAATGTCTTCTTTCTTGTTGAAGTTGAATTCACTGTCTAAAATTTGTCCGTAATAGGACTTGGCGTTCTTAATCTTTTCCAAGAAACGATTGTAGACCAAATTGTAGAAGGTTACGTCGTCATTGCGCAATTGGTTGTCAATTTGGTATTTGTATTGAGAAAACTCTTTAATGTCTTTCTGCGTGAAGTAACGCTTGTTTGGATCTAGGCTATTGATAAAGGCATCATATACCGACTCAGAAAAATCGTCATTCAAATCCTTTACCACAAAATGACCACGAGTCAATATGTTTTTCAAAACAAAGATGATTACTCGGTCTTTTTCAGGATCGTTTTTAACAGGCGCCACATTCTCAAAGGCCTGAGTTGAACTAAATAGTATTAGAAATGCTAGGGTAGCAATTTTGGTTTTCTGTAAAATCTTCATGTAAATCAACTAATAAGAGGTCCAAATATAGTTGCTAATCTACTAAAATAATGCCAAAATGATGTTAAGAATTTTTCTTGTAAATGCCTCTAAATATCTCGTTTAGCACTTTTTTGTTTTCATCGAGGCGTTCCCAAATTTGCATCACCGATTTGTCGTCTTTTTCGTACCAGGTAACGCGATTGTAAAAGTTCCCCTGAGGGGTCTTTTGAAGCTTGCTTTCCAAAACCATTTTTCCGTCTTTGAATGTCCCTTTCAATACCAAGGAAAATCCCGAATTGTCTACCCAAACCTGATTCCAAGTTTGATCTGTTCTATCGTAGTAATTGTAGCTAGTTCCTCGATTCGGGCCTTTTTTCGACTCCCAGTTTTCTTGCATCACACAATTGTTTTGCATTTTGATGAGTTTGTTGGTTCCGATGAGGTTTCCTTTTACATCAAAGACATTCCAACTGCCTTCCCAAAAATCAAATTGTTGGTAAGGTGCTGCTGAACAAGGATTTTGAGGCTGGTTTTGTGAAAAACTGCTGAAGGTGCTTAAAAAATAAGTGCAGAGGGTTAACAGAAAGTAAGTAATGTAACGCATAGTTGATTGTTTTACACAATGTTACGTAAAAAAATAGGCCAGAAATCTTTAGAAAACGTTAAAAACATAATCGATGGAAAACAGTTACATTTGTAAGAAATACGATTCACATGCAAGAGAAACCTCTGATATTGGTCACCAACGACGACGGTATTACCGCTCCAGGAATTCGAGCCTTGATTAAGATTATGAATACCATTGGGGAAGTAGTCGTTGTAGCTCCTGATAGTCCGCAAAGTGGCATGGGACATGCGATCACTGTTGACAATGTACTTACCTGCAATCCAATTACCATTGATGATGGTCCGCAACTGGAGTACACCTGTAGTGGAACTCCCGCCGATTGCGTAAAGATGGCGGTGAGCGAAATCTTAAACCGCCGGCCAGATTTGTGTGTATCGGGTATCAATCATGGTTCGAACTCTTCGATTAACGTGATTTATTCAGGTACCATGAGTGCGGCTATTGAAGCCGGGATAGAAGGAATTCCGGCCATCGGTTTTTCACTATTGGATTTCAAATGGCATGCCGATTTCAGACCTTCTGAGGAGTTTGTGAAGAACATTACCCTGAATGCTTTGCTAAACGGATTGCCAGAGGGAATTGTATTGAATGTAAACATTCCGGCTCTGCCGAAAGAGGACATCAAAGGGGTGAAAATATGTCGCCAAGCCAATGGGGTTTGGAAAGAAGATTTCGACAAACGTAAGAGTCCGTTCGGAAAAGAATATTACTGGTTGTCTGGGGAGTTTGTGAGCAGGGATAAAGGACAAGACACCGACATCTACGCCTTAGAAAACGGATACATTTCAGTGGTGCCTGTTCAATTTGATTTGACGGCGCATCATATGATTCAAAAACTAAATTCTTGGGAGTTATAGCCAAACAAATTTTCATAGGAGTCTTGGTATCGCTGATTGCTACCTGCTTCGGACTGTTTCTGTATATCGAATATTTTTCGCCGGTAGATTTTGCCAAATCACTTCAAATGATTGAAGATGGAAAGCTGTATGGGAAGATCTTATCCATAGCTGCCATTCCCAATTTATTTGTCTTTTTCGTGTTCATCCGAAGAAAGGAAGATTACAAGGCTAGAGGCGTTTTATTATTCACCATTCTCATTGCCATTGCAACATTTATTTTGAAATTTGTGCTATGAAATATTACATTATTTCAGGGGAAGCTTCGGGCGATTTGCATGGCTCGAACTTAATGAAAGCACTCTTTGAGAAAGATACGGATGCGGATATCCGCTTTTGGGGTGGTGATTTGATGCAGGCTGTCGGCGGAACCTTGGTAAGTCATTATAAAGACCGTGCCTTTATGGGCTTTGTGGAGGTCTTGAGTAATTTGTCTAAGGTGCTCGGATTTATCAAATACTGCAAAAAAGACATTGCTGCTTTTCAGCCCGATGTCATTATTCTCATAGATAATTCAGGTTTTAATTTACGCATCGCCAAATGGGCGAAGGAAGCAGGGTTTTATACCAATTACTACATTTCTCCTCAGGTATGGGCGAGTAGATCGAGCCGAGTGAAGGCTATCAAACAATATGTGGATCGCATGTTTGTGATCTTGCCTTTTGAAAAAGCCTTTTACAAAAAGTTTGATTACGAGGTTGATTTTGTGGGCCATCCATTGATTGATGCGATTGCCAATCGAACAAGCATGGACGAAACCGAGTTTCGCCAAAAATACGAGCTATCAGAAGAGCCCATCATTGCCCTATTACCCGGAAGTAGAAAGCAAGAAATCAATAAGATGTTGAGCGTGATGTTGACCATGATCAAGGAATTTCCCAAATATCAATTTGTGATTGCTGGCGCTCCGAGTCAATCGCTATCCTTCTACAAAGAATTTACTTCCAACTACGACGTTAAATTTGTCGATAATCAGACCTACGATTTGTTAAGCATTTCCAAAGCAGCTTTGGTAACTTCAGGTACCGCTACCTTAGAAACTGCCTTGTTCAAAGTGCCTCAGGTGGTTTGTTATAAGGCGAGTGCCATTACCTATCAAATTGCCAAGCGCATTATCACTTTGGAGTTTATTTCTTTGGTGAATTTGATAATGAATCGAGAAGTGGTGAAGGAATTGATTCAGAATGATTTCAACTCCAAGACCTTACAAAGCGAATTGGCTGCTGTTTTAGAAGGAGACCGACGCAAACAAATGCTTGCCGATTATGATGAACTCGAAGAGAAGTTAGGCGGACAAGGAGCATCGGACACTACCGCTTCAAAAATCATTGGATATCTGAAGTCCAAATAGCGGAAAACCTCAATTTACCTTGAACCTAGTTTCGTAGCTTTCTCGAGCTATGAAGAAATTCGCAGGCTACGTTCCGCTGCATTTTTTGCTATTCTATGGATGTGGAGTGATTCTTCAATATTACTTCGCTTTCTGGAATTTCGAAACAGGGATGGGAATTGCCTTTTTCGTCTTGATCATTTTAGTCTTTTTATTCGCTGGTAAAAAAACGCGGACCATGGTTGCTTATGCGATGTATATTGCCCTGGGCCTCTTTCTCACCTATTCCTCGGATGAATCGAATTCGAAAGATTATTACAAATATTACCTTCAGGAGGGGAGTTTGATAAAGCTTCGAATCACGGAGGTGCTGCGCTCGAATCTATATAACGATCGGTATTACGGTGGGGTGGTACAGGTAGATCATGAGACCACCTCAGGGAAGATTCTCTTGAATGTTGCAAAGGATTCAGTACGCCAGTTTTCAGTGGATGATGAAATCTATTTCTCGGCTCCCATGCAAGATATTTCGCCGCCGAAAAACCCCTATGATTTCGATTATCAATCCTACCTGAAACGGCAAGGAGTTTACCAGCAGGTTTTTCTAAAGACGAATGAATATCTACACCAAAAAAAAGAGCCTCACACTTTAAAAGGTCATGCTAAAGACTGGCGTAATCAACTCAGCAACTCTTTGGAAAGGCAAGGTTTTTCGGAAGAAGTTTTATCCGTCTTACAGGCCTTGTTATTGGGGCAACGGAATGATCTTTCGAATGAACTAAAGGAAGGTTATGCCAGGGCTGGCGCCATTCACATTCTTGCGATTTCAGGTCTGCATATCGGAATCTTAATGCTGATACTGAATTTTCTATTCAGACCCTTGGAGGCTCTCCCGAAGGGTAGCATTATCAAAACCATTCTTGTGATTAGTATCCTTTGGATGTTTGCCTTACTTACGGGATTGTCGGCTTCGGTGGTTCGGGCCGTGACCATGTTCTCGTTTGTAGCCATCGGACTCCTTCGGAATTCTAAAGCTTCCGTGTATCATGCCTTGATCGCCTCCATGCTTTGTTTGCTATTGTGCAAGCCCATGTTTCTTTTTGAAGTCGGATTTCAAATGAGCTACCTCGCTGTGTTTAGCATTGTATGGTTACAACCCAAGATTTACAATATTCTTAGCTTTCGAATTAAAATCTTCGATTATTGCTGGCAACTGTTATCCGTTTCTTTTGCTGCGCAAGTCCTGATTTTGCCCTTGAGTATCTATTACTTCCATCAAGTTCCTTTGCTTTTTTGGCTTACCAATCTAATGGTCATTCCTTTTCTTGGAATCATCTTGGGAGGAGGAATCTTCATCATGCTTTTGGGCTTGTTGCATATTCAGATTCCGCCACTTTTATTCTTTTTAGAAGGATTAATCGGATGGATGAATAAATTCATTGGATGGATTGCTAGGCAAGAACAATTTTTGATAGACGGATTGTATTTATCGGAATCGGCATTGCTATTGGGCTACTGTTTGATTATAGCCTTTCTATTATTCCTTCAAAAGAAATCCTATAAATATGTAGTATTGGGTTTGATAGCCATTATCGGAATCCAAGGACAGTTTTTCGTCCAGAAAGTATATACCCTTCAGAAGACGGAGTTTATGGTTTTTCATAAAAGGAGAGGAAGCCTAATGGCCACTCGAAAGCAAAATCGACTTCAGCTCATTACTACTGATACAACAATGAATTCGCAAAAATCTTTGGAAGCCTATTTGGCAAGAGAACATATTGAATCCGTAGCACATAAAAATCCTTCCAATATCTATTTCATTAAAGAGCAAGCCATTCTTTTGGTGGATAGTTTGGGTGTCTATACAAAATCCATAAAGGATGCTGTCATTCTGCTGACAAACTCTCCTAAAATAAACATGGAACGAATGATTGAAGAAGTTCAACCCATTCAAATCATAGCGGATGCTTCCAATTATCGCAGTTATGTGGAACGTTGGAAGGAAACGAGCAGGAAGTGTCAAATCCCTTTCCACTCTATTGCTGAAAGCGGAATGTATGTGCTGGACTAACTTATTTAATCGTCCCCTTGAAGTTCTTTTCGAATTCTACCCAATCCGTATCCTTGTAGGCTTCCGTATTGAAGTAGGCTAAGATAATTTCAAAGCGTTGCGGACCTAAATATCCCGGAATTTTTTGTAAAAATTGCTCTTCTTTGGTCATAAAGATTGTCGTCGGATAAGACAACTTCCCTTCTAAAAAGGCCGCAGCTAGTTCATGGAATTGCATTCTACCTTGTTGCTGATACTTGAAGGTATGACCCTTGTACGAAATATCTTCCTTGCCTTCACCATTCATTTTAATGGCATAGAAATTCTCATTGATATATTTGGCAATGGTCGGATTCGCGTAGGTGTCGCGATCCATTTTTTTACAGTATCCACACCAATCTGCATACACATCCAATAGAATGGGTTTCGGATTTTCCTTATTCAATTTGATGGCTTCTTCAAACCCAAGCCAGTTCACTTTTTCCTGGGAAAACCCAACAAAAGTGAGGCTGAATGCTATTAAAACTAGAAATTTTCTCATGTTTTCTTTTGTCGCAAAAGGCATACCAAAATTACAAAAAGATTCTTATTTCACCCCGTGCATCAATCGTTTTAAGACTGGATGAAGTGCAAAGGAAATCAATCCGAGTACAATTGGTACAATGGTAAAGATCAAGAAGAAGAACGACAATCCGCTCTCCTCGGTAATCTTATCGATATCACCACCCACATAATGCGCCATTTTATTTCCGATGGCAATGGATAAGTAATATACTCCGAACATGAAACCGACCATACGCGCTGGAATCAATTTACTCAAATAGGACAATCCCATCGGTGACAAACAAAGTTCCCCAAGGGTATGGAATAGGTAGGCCAATACCAACCAAATCATACTCAATTTTGCAGTTTCAGCGCCCAATGGAACATTTCTTGTTGCAAAGGCTAACAATCCGAATCCGATAGCCATAATGATCAATCCCAAGCCGTATTTAAAAGCTGCAGGCGGATTGTATTTACTATCCCACCATTTGGTGAATAAAGGTGCAAAAATGATAATGAACAAAGAGTTTAGAATGGCGAACCAAGTAATCTCCACTTCCTTCGCTTCGGTACTGAAGTTTACGTACAATTTGTAAATCACCAAGGCCCAAATAATCACAAAACTGATGGCCAATACAATGTTTGAAAGACTGATTTTTTTGAACGTTTTTCCGAAGAGACTAATCAATACATAGGTAATCACCCCAATTGGAACCACGGTCACAATCAAGTCGATGATTTTGAAAATTGATGCTGCGCTTCCTTCCAATACCCTATCTGTAAAATCTCTGGTGTACAGCGGCAAGGAACCAGCCGCCTGCTCGAAAGCAGCCCAGAAGAAGATGGTGAATATACAGAAGATGGTAAAGGCAATCATTCGGTCTCTCGTAATTCGTTCATACCTTGGAATACGAACCACCAAAATGACGATAAAAATGATTCCGGCTAAGAGCGCAAAGAACAAGGAATCGCTCATGCCGGCTACCGTAAAGTTGAGAATGTTATTGCCGCCAATTTTGCTTAATGGGTCATTGATGATGAATATCAATGCTGAAATGATGAAAACGCCGATTAATAAGTAATCAATGGCAATAAACTTGTTGAGTTTTTCACCAGTAGCACTTTCTTTGGCAGCAGCCTTTGCTGCTATAGCTTCCGGATCTGGTTTCGAACCAATATCACCGAACAATGGCTGCGCATAATAGAATTGCACCATTCCTAGTAACATAAAGATTCCGGCTAGTCCGAATCCGTAACTCCAACTAACGTTTTCGCCAATCCAACCACAAAGCATGATTCCTAAGAATGCACCGGCATTTACACCCATGTAAAAGATGTTGTAAGCACCGTCTTTCTTTTCATCATGTCCCTCGTACATTTTCGAAATAATGGAGGTCATATTTGGTTTGAAAAATCCGTTACCGATAATCAAAAAGGTAATACCAATGTATAAGAAAGTAGGCGTTTCAACTGCCATGGATGCATGACCTAGGGTCATCAGTAAGGCACCTACAACCACCGCCATGCGATAGCCAATCTTGTTATCTGCCAACCATCCACCCACAATAGGAGTGAGGTATACAAACAAGGCGTAAGTTCCTAGTAAGGATAGTGCTGCCGATTTATCCCAGCCCCAGCCAGGATTCTCTCCAGCAACCATTCCTGTAAGGAAGATCACTAGAATGGCACGCATTCCGTAATAGGAGAAACGCTCCCACATTTCAGTAAAGAACAATACGAACAATCCCGCAGGATGTCCCATCACTTTTGTCTCAAAAAATTTATCGGTAGATTGACTCATGATTGGTTGATTTTTTAGTGCTCGTTATCTTCGGCACCGTGAGTTAATACTTCTAATTTCTTTCTAAAGATCATAACGATGAATCCGAAGGTAACACAGAATACAGCGATTCCTGTAAAAACTGCAAATTCACCCAATCCTTCAGCAGATTCACCCAATAACCCTGCTAATTTGTTTCCGAATCCGGTCATGGCAAAATACACACCCATCATTAGCGATCCGTATTTTACCGGTGCTAATTTGGTGATGTACGACAAGGCCACTGGAGAAATACAAAGTTCCCCAACCGTGTGTAATAAATACGCCAATACCAACCAGTACATGGCGGAAGCACCCGTACTTTGGAATTCAGCTGAAGCTGCCGACATGAAAAAGAACCCAGTACCCATAATGATCAATCCGATGATCATTTTAAAGAGTGAAGTAGAGATCTTATTTTTTAGTTTACGTTTCGCCCAATAGGCAGCAACCGAAGTTCCTAGGAAGATGATAAACATGGCATTCAATGATTGGAACCAAGAAGCTGGCACTTCCCATCCCATTAGCATTCTGTTGGTGTTTTCCATCGCGTAGATGTTCATCAAACCACCTGCTTGTTCAAAGGCACCCCAGAACACGATTACCAATAAGAAAGAAACGAGCAATACCACCACTCTGTCTTTTTCAACTTTGGTCAACGGTTGGTTCATCAATTCTTTCTCTTCTGCTTTCTCGGAAGCACCTAAGAAATTACCAACGTGAGTTAGGTATTTCTGACCGAGTAAGTATTGTAATAAACCCAATGCCATTCCGATTCCGGCTAATCCGAATCCGTAATGCCATCCGTGAACTTCACCCACATAGCCCACAATCAAACTCGATAGGAAAGCTCCTAAATTAATTCCGATGTAAAAGATGGTGAATCCTTTGTCTCTTCGGATGTCTCCTTGAGCGTACAAACCACCTACCATGGTAGAGATATTTGGTTTTAGCATTCCTACCCCCAAAATGATGAAGGCAAGACCCGAATAAAAGGCCCATAATTCTTCGATGGCCAATACACTATGACCGATTACCAAAAGAATACCCCCGTAGAGTACGGCTTTCTTTTGACCTAAAATTTTATCAGCAATCCAACCTCCAGGAATTCCTGCTACATATACCAACATGGTATACCATCCGTACAATGCCAATGCCTCTCCGTTGGTCCATCCTAAACCTGCATTGTCTACATCTGTTTGGGCTACCAAATAGAGTACCAAAATGGCACGCATTCCGTAGTAGGAGAAACGCTCCCACATCTCGGTGAAAAATAAAATATACAGTCCGACTGGATGTCCAAATAATTCCTTTTGCTTGATTGTTGTATCACTCATAATCTAAGTTTTATCCTTTAATTTCTACTTCTTTACTTTTTTGGTTTGATAAGTTTTCTTTTATAAAAGCAGTCATTTTTTCATAGAGGTGCAAACGCGTGTTTTTCCCTTTGTAAATGCCGTGCGCTCGATCTGGGTAAATGGCCAAATCAAAGGGTTTGTTGGCTTCTACCAAGGCATTGATCATGCGCATGGTGTTCTGAGCATGCACGTTGTCGTCTCCTGTACCGTGCACTAATAAGTATTTTCCTTTTAATTGATCGGCGTAATTGATCGGAGAGTTATCGTCATATCCGCTTGCATTTTCTTGCGGAGTTCTCATGTAGCGCTCAGTGTACACGGTATCATAAAAACGCCAGGAGGTTACCGGTGCTACGGCAATGGCCATAGAGAACACGTCGTTTCCTTTTAGAATACAATTGGTACTCATAAAGCCACCATAGGACCATCCCCAAATACCGATGTTGTTCGCATCAATATAAGGTAACTCACCTAATTTCTTCGCAGCCGCAATTTGATCTTCTACTTCGAATTTACCCAATTCTTTGTAGGTCATTTTTTTGAAATCACTTCCTTTGAGTCCGGTGCCACGACCGTCTACACAAGCAATAATGATTCCCTGCTGTGCCAACATCTGATACCAGTAATCATTGCTTGCATTCCAACGGTTGGAAACCGATTGTGAACCTGGACCTGAATATTGATACATCAATAATGGATACTCTTTATTTTCATTGAAATCAGCAGGCTTGATCATCCACATGTTCAAGTCGTTACCATTGATATTGATGGTAGAAAATTCCTTCGGACTCATTTTGTACTCGGCAATTTTCTCTTTGAATTTCTGGTTGTCAATAATGGTTTTCTTCATTTCCCCTTCAGCAGAATACAAAGCGTATACTGGTGGTGTCGTGGAAGAACTGTGGGTATTAATGAAGTAATTTAAGTTTTTGCTGAAGGATGCTGAATTGTTGCCCGCTTCATTGCTAAGTAGTTTTTTATTAGAACCATCGAGACCGATGCTGTACACCCCTCTATTGATAGAACCATTCTCTACCGACTGATAGTAAATGGTATTTTTTGAAGGATTGAACCCGTAGTAGTTGGTCACTTCCCATTCGCCCTTGGTTACTTGATTGATCAATTTACCCGCTTTATCATAATGGTAAATATGGTTGTAACCGTCTTTTTCGCTTGTCCAAATGAAACTATCGTCATTTAAGAAGGTTAAATTATCATGAATGTCTACATAGGCTTTATCCGTTTCATTCAACAACACGGTTGAACTAGAACGCAAGGCATTTACAGCATGTAATTTTAAATCGTTTTGATGACGGTTTAAGGTAGTTGCAATCAAAATATTATCCTGGTTTGACCATTTCAATCGAGCGATGTATTCGTAGTCACCCAAGGCAATTTTTCTAGTGGCACGAGAAGCTACATTGTACATGTGTAGGCTCACTTTGGCGTTATCTTCTCCGGCTTTTGGATATTTAAAAACGTGTTCAGTCGGATACAACTCACTACCTGTTACCCCCATTTCAAACTGACGAACGCCCGATTCATCAAAGCTCAGAAAGGCAACATATTTACTGTTCTTGCTCCATTCGAAAGCACGTACAAATCCGAATTCCTCTTCATAGACCCAATCCGTAGTACCATTGATGATATTATTGGTTTTACCATCCCTAGTAACCTTGGTTACCGCGTTGTTTGATAGGTTTTTGATGTATAGGTTGTTGTCTTTCGCGTAGGCAACCTTTTTATTATCTGGAGAAAAAGTTGGTTCTTGAATGCCTTTCCCAATCAATTGCAACTTTTTGGTATTGATGTCATAGACATAATAGGTTCCTTTAAAAGAACGACGGTATACTTTTTTGAAGCTAGTTCCAAGGATCAACTTAGATTCGTCATTGTTAAAGCTATAGGAACTGAACCTCGATAACCCTTTCAGATCTTTCCCGTCAACAACGGTTTCTACTTTTTCTAGGGTGGCATAACTGTATTTGTCGACCGTAGATGAATTGGTTTCTTCGTTGTAATTTAATAACGAATAGAAATCACCATTCATAGAATTCAAGGCATTCATGCGTTCGGTCGAAAAGGCACCGCCCCAAATTTCTTCTAAAGTTATGTTTTTTGATCCTGTGGTTACTTGATTATTGTCTGAGTTTGAATTGCATTGAATGAAAAGAAGTAATAATGCAATTAGACTAATTTTTCTCATTAAATCTTGGTTTGATAAAACTTTGTCAAGTTTACGGAAAAATCAGCAAAAAATTAGTTAAAAGAACGGTTTAAATGCAATTTTGAGTGCAAAATAAAAAAAGCCCAGTTGGGTGGAACTAGGCTTTTCTTTCGAACAAAACAGACTGTAATTATTTAATTACTTTGAGCTTTTTTGCCTTTTTCTTGTCCGTTTTTTCGCTTTTTTTTTTCGTAGCATCATTCACCATCAATGGAGTTTTACCGTCTGTGATGATGATTTTGGAGTTTGCAGATTGCGAAAGCGCCTTGAAAGCCTCAATGGCTTTAATTCTGATAATGCCATCGGTCAAACCCTCTGAGATAATGATTTGCGCATCTCTTTCACCTTTTGCGTTGATGATTTTACGCTCGGCCTCTAGTTTTTCTTGCTTTAAAACAAACTCCATTCGCATGGCATCTTGTTCTGCTTGTAATTTTCTTTCTACAGAACTGGCCAATCCTCTTGGTAACTGAATGCTCTTCATTAGAACAGCAATCAATTCAATTCCGTCTGCTTGCTTTTCTAAATTTACTTTCATTTTTTTAAGAATCTCCGCCTCGATATTGGCACGCATTCCTGAGTGCATGTCTTTGGCAAAGAATTGGGCACAAACGTCTGAAGCTGCAGAGCGGAAAACACTAGTAATTACCGATTCGTAGTCTCTTCCTAAATTCTTCAAAATAGAAGCGACTTTGTCACCTTCCAATCGGTGTAAAATAGAAATCTCTGAGTTCACACTCAGACCCTCCTTACTCGGTAGGGTTAAGAAGAGTTTGATGTTTTTTGTTTGTGTAGATTCTTTAACGATTTTACTCGTAATTGGGTTGTAGAAAACAGTTCCTTCTGTTTGAACATTGTCAGACAGTTTCCCTAAGGTTTGCTTGATGCCTACCTCTCCTGGTCTGATAACGGCGCAGCTAGAAAAAATCATAGCAATTAAAAGCAGCGTAATGGTCTCTTTTTTCATAATTCAAATGTATTTATAGTTAATTTATCATTTTCAAATAACAGGTAACAAACCACATTCCAAGTTGCTTTTTATACCATCGTATTTTCTTATGGATTTATCGGGATACAGAATCTTTTTTGCTATGAAATTTGAAGTTTTTTTCTTATATAGTGAAGGTCCTGAGCGTTCTGTTTTCTTAGAAAATTGTCTTATTAGAATACCTTATCTTTGTTTTATTTAAACAGAATACATGAGTCAACTCATTTCCGGATTTTCGAAGTTTTCTAAAGAACAGAAAATTGAATGGCTTACTGAAAATCATTTTCAAAATCCAGCTGAAGTTACATCCATCATCAAACAGTATTGGAATGATAAC
>CAYFJL010000004.1:0-39904 GCA_964343335.1 uncultured Polaribacter sp.
GTCTGAAAGAGAACATTCCGTTATTGGGTACCGAATTACAAGGAACCAAAGTTTCTGATTTGGTGGTTATCTTCTTAGGGATTGGTTCTGCGGTAATTGATAACGTGCCGTTGGTTGCAGCAAGTTTGGGAATGTTTACCGAGCCTATTGATGATCCATTATGGCACTTTATAGCTTTCTCAGCTGGTACAGGAGGTTCCATGTTGATCATTGGGTCTGCTGCGGGAGTTGTGGCAATGGGAATGGAAAAAATCGACTTTTTCTGGTATCTCAAAAAAATATCCTGGTTGGCTTTAGCCGGATTCTTAGTCGGGTCCATTTCCTTTGTACTATTAAGAATAATCATTTAAGACAGCTATAAAACTTAAGAAATGTCATTTTGAATTTTCAAAATGGCATTTTTTTTGCCTAGTCATAAAAGACAATTAAAAGTTGAATTCATCGTTGTATGAAAAACAAATAACAAATACATGTTTGCATTAATTCAAGACGCTACTAATCTAACAGAGGAAATTGCTCAGGAAGAGAAAACACTATCCATTTTTAATTTGATAATGGAAGGTGGTTTAGGTGGACAAATCATCATTGGAATCCTCTTCGTGTTGCTTACCGTAACGATTTACATCTACTTTGAACGCTTCTTTTCTATAAAGTCAGCAGCGAAGATTGATAAGGATTTTATGAATCAAATAAAAGATTATATCTCCAATGGGAAAATAGAATCAGCGGATGCGCTTTGCAAGAGCAAAGAAACGCCAATTGCTCGATTGATCGGAAAGGGTATCTCGAGAATTGGGAAACCGCTTGAGGATATCAATACCACGATTGAAACGGCCGGGAAATTGGAAATCTATCAATTGGAAAAGAATGTAAGCATATTGGCTACCATAGCAGGTTCGGCTCCTATGATTGGATTTTTAGGTACCGTAATCGGAATGATTGTGGCAATCCATGAAATCGCAAATGCAGGAGGCCAGATTGATATCAAGATGTTATCCGACGGATTATACACGGCCATGACGACCACAGTAGCTGGTTTGATAGTAGGTATTATCGCTTATGTAGCTTACAATCATTTGGTGGTGAGAACGGATAAGGTGGTGTATCAAATGGAAGCGAAGTCGGTGGAGTTCTTAGACCTATTAAATGAACCCATATAATTCGTTAGAAAGTTAAAAAGTAAAATGTTTAAACGAAAATGAGTAAAACATTCAAACTTTTAACTTTTTGACATTAAAACTTATGTATGAACTTAAGAGGTAGAAATAAAATCAATCCGTCTTTCAACATGTCATCCATGACAGATATCGTATTTTTGTTATTGATCTTTTTCATGTTGACATCCACGTTGGTGACCGTTAGTGCCATTGATGTGATTCTTCCTAAAGCAGGAGGAAAAACGGAGAATAAGAGTTCGGTGGCAGTAACCATTACAAGGGGTTCGCAGTTTTATATTGATAAGACCAGAGTGAATGCTTCACAATTGGAAACTCAGTTGTTGAATCGAGTGGGTGCAGACCGACAAAAAACGATCGTCATTCGTGGTGATCAAAACGTTCCGTATAAGAATGTGATGAAAGTGATTGACATTGCGAATAAGAACAAATTAAAAATGATTTTGGCTGTAAAAGGCAGGTAAACATACATGCAAAATCCCAAACACAAACGAAAATCGGCCGTATTGACAACGATAATTATGTTGTTGATATTATTCGGAATTTGGAATTTCGGACTCCGATACTTGGATCCTCCAGAGGAATATGGAGTGTTGATCAATTTGGGGAATTCGAATGTAGGAAAAGGAAAACCTGTTGTAAAGACGAAAAAAACTGCGCCACCCAAAGAAGTAAAAAAAGAAGTGGTTGAAGAGAAAGTCGAGGCCAAACCTCAAAAGACGATTAAGGAAGAAGTGATTACCAATAATGAATCGAATGAAGTAATATCCAAACCAAAAGAACCTAAAAAAGAGGAGAAAAAGGTTGAAGAAAAACCCAAGAAAGAAATTGTAAAGCCGAAACCAAAACCGTCCAAAGCAACAAAGGATGCATTGAATTCCTTATTAAATAGTAATTATACTGATGGTAATCCGAAAGGGGAAGGTGATGATGATAAAGAAGGAATTAAAGGAAAGGCTAACGGATCTGATATCTCTAAGAAATATTATGGAAATATTGGTAGTGGCGGTGGAAACTATCAATTAGATGGCAGGAATGCAATTTTTACCCCGAAAGAAAATCCAGACTGTGAAGAGGTTGGAATAGTAGTTGTAAAAATTTGGGTTAATCAAAATGGGGATGTTATTAAAGCAGAACCTGGAGGACAAGGAACGAATAATAGTGCGCAATGTCTATATAAACCAGCAGTGGAGGCAGCCTTAAAGACTAAATGGGAAAAAAAGCCAGATGCTAGAAAGGTTCAAATGGGTAAAATTATTTATAATTTTAGTTTGAATTAATAAGCATGAAGACCTTTGATGAAACTGTGAATTGGATGTTTTCACAACTACCCATGTATCAACGACAGGGGAAAACTGCCTTTAAAAAGGATTTGACCAATATCATTGCATTTGCGGAGGAATTGAGGAATCCGCATCAAAAGTTCAAATCCATACATGTTGGCGGAACCAACGGAAAAGGTTCTACGAGTCACATGATTGCTTCCATACTTCAGGAAGCAGGTTATAAAGTCGGATTGTATACGTCACCACATTTAAAAAGTTTTACCGAACGCATTCGAATCAACGGCACCGAAATTCCGAAAGAAAAAGTGGTTGAATTTATTGAGGAACATAAAACATTTCTGGCGCAACAAGGCCTTTCATTCTTTGAAATGACAGTAGGCATGGCCTTTGATTATTTTGCTAAGGAGAAGGTTGATATTGCGGTAATCGAAGTTGGACTAGGAGGCCGATTGGACAGTACCAATATCATTACTCCCGAAGTTTCGGTAATTACGAATATTGGCTGGGATCATATGGACATGCTGGGCGATACCTTGCCGAAAATTGCAGCAGAAAAAGCGGGCATCATTAAGCCAAACATACCGGTGGTAATTGGTGAGCGACAAGCTGAAGTAGAGATGGTATTTTTGAAAAAAGCCAAAGAATGCAATATAGAAATTACATTTGCGAGCGATTCGCAAGTGGAATATCAAACTGATTTGTTAGGAGATTATCAACGAAAGAATTCGAAGACCGCCGCATTTGGTATTCAGAAACTCCAAGGATTTGAAGTCCGAGAAGAACATATCACCAGCGGACTGCAAAAGGTTGTTCCAAATACCAATTTAAAAGGAAGATGGCAAATTTTGGGTGAGGCTCCTAAAATTATTTGTGACACAGCCCATAACAAAGAAGGATTAGAATCGGTGATGACCCAATTGAAAAATTTGGATTATCAATCGTTACATATCGTTTTGGGAGTTGTGGCCGATAAAAAGTTAGCGGATATCTTGCCTTTGTTTCCGAAAAAAGCAACTTATTATTTTTGCAAACCCAATGTTCCACGCGGGTTCTCAGAAAAGGATTTAAAAGAAAAAGCAAATCACTTAGGTTTGTTAGGTAATGAATACTCATCAGTAAACAAGGCATTACTTGCCGCCAAAAATAATGCAAAGCCTAATGATGTCATTTATATTGGAGGTAGTACCTTTGTGGTAGCTGAGGTGGTCTGATTAAATTTAAATGAATTGAAAATTACAGTAATTGGTAGTGGATATGTGGGTTTGGTTTCAGGAGCCTGTTTTGCTGAAATGGGAAACCATGTAACTTGCGTAGACGTCAATGTTGAGAAAATTGAACAGTTAAAGGAGGGTATCCTACCCATCTATGAACCCGGATTGGAAAAGATGGTTTTGAAGAATGTTGAAAATCAAAATCTATACTTTTCAACCAAATTAAAGGATGCTTTGCAGGGAGCAATGATCGTTTTTATCGCAGTTGGAACTCCAATGGGAGAGGATGGATCGGCTGATTTGCAATATGTTTTGAGCGTCGCCAAGGAAATTGGTGAGAATATGAACTCCGAACTCATCATAGTTGATAAATCGACAGTGCCTGTTGGAACGGCAGATAAAGTAAGTCAGGTCATTCAAGCTGAATTGAACCAGCGAGGAAGTGATTTGCAGTTTTATATGGTTAGCAATCCAGAATTTTTAAAAGAGGGTGCCGCGATTAACGATTTTATGAAACCAGATCGAGTGGTTATTGGCGCCGATTCGGAATATGCCTTTCGAAAAATGAAGCAATTGTATTCACCTTTCTTTCGAACCCATGATCGTTTTATTACCATGGATATCCGTTCTGCAGAAATGACGAAATATGCAGCAAATGCTATGCTGGCGACGAAGATTTCTTTTATGAATGAGATCGCCAATATTTGCGAACTAGTGGGAGCAGATGTGAATCAGGTGCGTTTGGGAATTGGATCTGACAATCGAATAGGATACAGTTTTATTTATCCTGGTATTGGTTATGGAGGATCTTGTTTTCCAAAAGACGTGAAAGCATTGACCAAGATGGCACTCGACCATGATTATCAGCCTGAACTGATTGAATCTGTAGAAAAAGTCAACAACAAACAGAAATTTAAGATTTCAGAGAAAATAGTTGGTCATTTTGGGGAAGATTTGAATGGTAAAACTTTTGCCATTTGGGGTCTCTCTTTCAAGCCTGGAACAGACGATATGAGGGAAGCACCATCGATTTATGTAATTAATGAATTGATCAACAGAGGGGCTAAAGTGAATGTTTATGATCCAAAAGCAATGCCCGAAGCAAAATCCTACTACTTAAAAGACTTCCAACAAGTGAATTACTTCGATTCGAAATATGAGGCTGTGAAAGCCGCAGACGCTTTGGTTTTATTAACGGAATGGAAGGAATTCCGGTCACCAGATTTTGATGAATTGAAAAAGCAGTTAAATAGTCTGATAATCTTTGACGGAAGAAATCAATACAATGCCTTTGATTTAAACGAAATCGGATTTGTGTATTATCAAATAGGGAAAAGGTAAATTATTTTGAATAATATTTTGTGGTAAGTGAAAAACTATATTATATTTGCATCCGCAATTAAGGGCGCGTAGCTCAGTTGGTTCAGAGCACTTGGTTTACACCCAAGGGGTCAGGGGTTCGAATCCCTTCGCGCCCACAGATTAGAGCAAAAGTCTTGCACAAAGTGCAAGGCTTTTTTTATGTTTGAGAAAAACCCTCAAGCAAGCTTGGAGTTTTTTTAAAACATAAAAAATGCTATTCATTTGCACGGCAAATGAAAGCTTTTGCTTTTTCAAAATGCGTCGCTCAGGGATATCCAATCCCTTTTTCAATTATCAATTATCAGTAACCTCTTACCTTTGAATCAATGATTATTGCCAAAGTTTGAATAATTTCCACTAACCACTAACCACTAACCACTAACCACTAACCACTAACCACTAACCACTAACCTCCTGCCTCCGGCAGGCAAGCTGATCACTAAACAGAAAGTCTTGGTTCAAATTTCAATATCAAAGTTCTATTCACACCATTTACTAATCACCATTCACAATCTACAATGATCAATGTTTATCGATTAATAATCATTGTTTTCAATCAACTTTCGTACCTTCGTTCTTCTTTGAAATGAAACTAGAAAATAGTCATATTGCAGTTATTGGTTTAGGATATGTGGGTTTGCCACTAGCTACACTTTTTGCCGAAAAATACCCTGTAGTCGGATTTGACATTAAAGCAGATCGGATTACTGAAGTAAATTCAGGAAATGATACCACTTTAGAGGTTGATGACTATAAATTGCAAAAGGTTTTAAAGAAGGGAAATGATAATTCGAATGGGCTTTTCTGTACCTCAGAGTTATCTTTTACATCAGATTGTAATGTTTATATTATTACGGTTCCAACGCCAGTGGATAATAATAATCGACCTGATTTAACGCCTTTGCTAAAGGCAAGTCAAGATGTCGGAAAGGTGTTGAAGAAGGATGATTTGGTTATATATGAGTCCACCGTATATCCCGGTGTGACCGAGGAGGAATGTGTTCCTGTTTTGGAACGAATTTCCGGACTAACATTCAATACAGATTTTTTTGCAGGTTATTCCCCAGAGCGCATCAATCCCGGGGATAAAAACCATAGTATTGAGAATATTTTAAAAGTAACTTCGGGTTCGACACCAAAAATTGCAGAATTTGTTGATGAATTGTATAAATCCGTTATTACTGCAGGTACGCATTTGGCGACTACAATTAAGGTAGCAGAGGCCTCAAAGGTGATTGAGAATTCTCAGAGAGATATCAATATTGCTTTTGTAAATGAGCTGGCAAAAATTTTCGGATTGATGGGTATCAATACGGCAGATGTATTGGAAGCTGCTAAGACCAAGTGGAATTTTCTTCCTTTTACACCAGGGCTGGTGGGAGGTCATTGTATCGGGGTAGATCCTTACTATTTGGCTCAGAAAGCAGAAGAATTTGGTTACCATCCTGGAATTATATTAGCAGGTAGAAGAATGAACGAAGGGATGGGAGAATATGTTGCTTCTCAGGTGATTAAATTAATGATTGAACGTGATATCAAAATTAAAAATGCAAAGATTTTAGTTTTAGGATTCACCTTTAAGGAAAATTGTCCGGATGTTCGAAACACTAGGGTGATTGATGTGGTTTCTTCTTTGAGAGAATACAGCGCTGATATTTCCATTGTAGATCCTTGGGCAAATCCAAGTGAAGTTCAGAGAGAATATGGGATTTCGTCGGCTAAAGAAATACCATCACAAAAGTTTGATGCTATTATTTTAGCGGTGGCTCATAATGAATTTAAATCCATCAATTTTAACAATTATAAAACTTCCAATTCCGTGGTTTATGACGTAAAGAGTTTGTTGCCCAAGGAAATGATAGATAAATCACTGTAATGAAAAACTTTGCCATGCTAGGGGTAGCTGGATATATTGCCCCGAGACATCTTAAGGCTATTAAGGAAACAGGTAATCAATTAATTGCCGCACTAGATAAATTTGATAGTGTTGGAATCATGGATTCTTATTTTCCCAATGCGAGTTTCTTTGTGGAGTTTGAACGTTTTGATCGTCATTTAGAGAAGATCAAACGGAATGGAATTTCTTTGGATTATGTATCTATTTGCACGCCAAATTACCTTCATGATGCCCATATTCGAATGGCATTGAGACTTGGAGCAGATGCGATTTGCGAAAAACCTTTGGTGTTGAATCCGTGGAATGTAGATGCTTTGGAAGCCATCGAAAAAGAAACTGGAAATCGGATCAATACCATTCTACAATTGCGCTTGCATCCCTCCATCATTCAATTAAAAAATAAGATTGACTACTCTGTTTCCAATACTAAGTTTGATGTGGATTTAACCTATATTACATCAAGAGGAAAGTGGTATGATATTTCCTGGAAGGGTGACGCTAGTAAATCAGGAGGTGTTGCTACCAATATTGGGATTCATTTTTTTGACATGTTGCAATGGATATTTGGCAATGTTCAAGAGAATGAAGTGCATTTGTATGAAAAACAACGAGCCTCAGGGTATTTAGAGTTTGAAAAAGCAAGAGTAAGATGGTTTTTATCCATCGACGAAAATGATTTACCAGAGGAAATTAAGAATAAGGTGCAGCGTACTTTTCGTTCAATTACCATCGGAGGCGAGGAATTAGAATTTAGTTCCGGCTTCACAGAACTACACACCGAGTCCTACAAAAACATTTTAAAGGGAGATGGTTTCTCTATTAGAGATGCTCGTACCTCTATTGAAATCGTTCATGATATTCGGAATGCAGCGATAACAGGTGGGTTTGAAAAACATCCTTTTCTTTTGAAAAAATAATTTTCTAGCATACTGTTTACCGATAATCGAATTCCGTTTTTCGTCAAACGATCATTCGAGATTCATCCATCGAATTTCCTTTATAGTTATGAATGTCATCTCGAGCCTGTCGAGAGATCTTCTTAACGTTATTCGTTTCTCGTCCATTGTTCATCGATTATTGAAAAACGAACCTACCTGCCACAAACGGGAAACGGTCATCGATCCACGAGTATCCTTGTTGCTGGCATACTTTTATTTTAAGTAAGAATTCTCATTTTAAGGAGCGGTAAGCATCCATAGAGCCACGAAGGGCGGCCTGGGTGCGATAGCGGAAGAAAATGTTAGAATTCAATTAAAATAAAATAAGCCTAGATTTTTGATTCTTTTGATCAATGCAAAAGAAAAAGAGAAAAAAAAGCCTAGATTTTTCGTTTGCTTCGCAGGCTACCTTCGTCCAAAGACCATTTCGTTGTCATCAATAATCAATTCAAAAGTAAAAGAGGAAAAAAATAAATGAAGATATTTTTTCGTCCTCCTCTTACTGAGCCTCAATTATCGAATGTCGAAAAACGAGCAACGATCATCGTTCAACGAGCCTACCTGCCGCAGGCAGGCATCGATAATCGACAACGCTTTCGTTGTTAACCTAAAATTAATCTTGTAGTGTGAAGATTATTGCGTTTATTTGTTCGAAAATTGAGAAAGGCGATTTCTGAAAGGTGTGTTATTTTTCCCCTCGAGCATGTATAAGTGCCATGGAAATTGTTAAAATAATGTTATCTTTGATAAGATAAAGGAAGTTGAACATGAAAAGAAAAGCGATTATCGTTTCGGGTTATTTCAATCCAATTCACAAAGGACATTTAGAGTATTTTAATAATGCCAAAGCATTAGGTGATGAACTTTTCGTAATAGTTAATAGCGATCATCAAAGATCCTTAAAAGGTTCCAAAGAATTTCAAAAAGAAGATGAACGTCACTTTATAGTAAGCAATATTAAGGCTGTTGATAAGGCTTTTATTTCTGTTGATGAAGATCGTACTGTTTGTGAGTCGATTCGAAAGATTCATGAAGAATTCGGGGATGAATTTGAGCTAGGTTTCGCAAATGGCGGAGATCAAGACAATCAATCGATTCCGGAGGCACCCATTTGTAACGAATTAGGAATAAACTTGTACGACGGGTTAGGGGATAAGATTCAGTCCTCTTCCTGGTTACTTAAAAAACAATAATACAATGAGAATCGGAATTACATTCAGTTCGTTTGATTTGTTACATGCTGGACATATCAAAATGTTAGAAGAAGCAAAGACACAGTGTGATTTTTTAATTTGTGGACTACAAACAGATCCAACTTTAGATAGGCCGGAAAAGAATCGGCCGATTCAGTCAGTGGTAGAGCGTTACATTCAATTAAAAGGATGTAAGTTTGTAGATGAAATCGTTCCTTATGCAACGGAACAGGATTTAGAAGATGTTTTGCGTTCTTTTAAAATAGATGTTCGTATTGTAGGTGATGAATATGAACACAAGGATTTTACAGGTAAAAAGTTTTGCCAGGAAAAGGGAATTGAATTGTATTACAATAAACGAGAGCATCGTTTTTCAAGCAGTGGATTGCGAAAAGAAGTCGCCGAAAAAGAGCAAGAAAAAAAGTAAAGAATTAATCATAAAACTAGAATAGTAAAGAATGAAAGTAGCTTTAATTACTGGTGTAACTGGGCAGGATGGGGCGTATTTAAGTGAGTTTCTTTTGAAAAAGGGATATAAAGTTCACGGATTAAAAAGAAGAACTTCATTATTTAACACAGATAGAATTGACCATATCTACCAAGATCCACATACTGAAGATCAGAATTTTTTTCTCCATTATGGAGATATGACTGATAGTACAAATTTGACACGTCTTATTCAAGAAATTCAACCTGATGAAATATACAACTTGGCGGCAATGAGTCACGTTAGAGTTTCTTTTGAGATTCCTGAATACGTTGCGGATGCCGACGGAATAGGTACTCTAAGATTACTTGAAGCTGTTAGGTTACTTGGTTTGGAGAAAAAGACCAGAATTTATCAAGCTTCTACTTCCGAATTATATGGGAAAGTACAAGAAGTTCCCCAAACTGAAAATACTCCCTTTTATCCCAGATCACCCTACGCTGTTGCCAAAATGTACGCCTATTGGATAACCGTTAATTACAGAGAAGCTTATGGTATGTATGCCTGTAATGGAATTTTATTTAATCATGAGTCTCCTATTAGAGGAGAAACTTTTGTTACTAGAAAAATAACTAGGGCAACTTCTCGTATTGCTTTAGGACTGCAAGAAAAGTTCTATTTGGGAAATCTTGAGGCTAAAAGAGATTGGGGTCATGCGAAAGATTACGTTAGAATGATGTGGATGATTCTCCAAGCTGATAAACCCGAAGATTGGGTTATTGCAACTGGAGCAACCACTACGGTAAGGGATTTTGTCCGAATGAGCTTCGAACAAGTTGGAATTGAGCTTGATTTTAAAGGTGAAGGAATTGATGAAAAAGGTTTTATTAAAAGTTGTTCAAACCCAAAATACCAACTTGAAATTGGAAAAGAAGTTGTTTCTGTAGATCCTAAGTATTTTAGACCCACAGAGGTAGATTTGCTTATTGGAGATCCTTCCAAAGCGAAAGAGAAATTAGGTTGGGAGTGTAAATATGATCTTGAAGCCTTAGTAAAGGATATGATGGAAAGCGACTTAAAATTGATGACCAAAGATCAATACTTAAAAGAGGGAGGATATTACATCAATAACTACTATGAATAAATTGCGAATATTGCTGACTGGTGGGTCAGGAATGGTTGGTAGGAATATTTTGGAATTCAATAATGGACGGTTTGATTTTATAAGTCCGAGTAGTTCCGAATTAAATTTGCTGGATTTCAGTCAAGTAAATTCTTTTGTTAGAGAGGTTAAGCCTGATCTTGTTATTCATGCTGCCGGCAGAGTGGGTGGAATTCAAGCTAATATGGCGAATCCGGTGAGTTTTTTGGTTGAAAATCTTGAAATGGGTAAGAACATTATTTTAACTTCAAAAGAATGTAATATCAAGAGATTAATCAATTTGAGTAGCTCTTGTATGTATCCTAGAAATGCCAAAAATCCATTATCTGAAGATTTAATTTTAAAAGGACAGTTAGAACCAACAAATGAGGGTTATGCATTGGCGAAAATTTTTTCAACCAGACTTTGTGAATATATACATAAGGAAAAGTCCGACCTCCAATATAAAACTATTATTCCATGTAATTTATATGGGAGGTTCGATAAGTTTGATCCGAAACACTCTCATATGATTCCTGCTGTGATTAGAAAAATTCATGAAGCGAAGGTTCAAGGTCGAGGGAAAATCGACATTTGGGGAGATGGTACAGCTCGGAGAGAATTTATGTATGCAGGTGATTTAGCAGATTTCATTTTCTTTGCGATTAATAACTTTAATGAATTACCACAAAACTTAAATGTAGGTCTTGGATATGACTATACCATAAATGAATATTATGAAATGGTGGCGGAGGTAATTCAGTTTGAAGGAGAATTCGAGCATGATTTATCCAAACCTACAGGTATGAAACAGAAATTGATTGATGATTCAGAAATAAAAAGATTAAACTGGACACATAAAACAACCTTGCGAGAAGGTATTATAAAAACATATAAATATTTTCTAGAAGAAACATATAATGGAGTACAAGTTAGCTAGTTCCACTTGGGATAAAAAAGAGATTGAGGCCATACAATCTGTGATCGATTCAGATATGTATACTATGGGTAAAAGGGTTCAAGAATTTGAAAAGGATTTTTCTAAGTTTTTGAATTGTAAATATTGTGTAATGGTGAGTTCTGGCTCAACGGCTAATTTATTGGCGGTAGCATCCTTATTCTTTACCAAAAACCCAAAATTGAAAAGAGGTGATGAAGTCATAGTGCCTGCCGTATCATGGTCAACCACCTATTTTCCTCTTCAGCAGTATGGTCTAAAAGTAAAGTTTGTGGATATTGATTTGGAGACACTCAATTTTAATTTAGATGATTTGGAGTCTGCGGTTACCGATAAGACCAAAATGATATTAACTGTGAATTTATTGGGAAATCCAAATGATTTTAATCGAATCAATAAAATAATAGGAGAAAGAGATATCATTTTATTGGAGGACAATTGTGAATCTATGGCAGCAACTTTTGATGGTCAGCAAGCTGGTACATTTGGAATCATGGGCACATTTTCGACCTTTTTCTCCCATCATATGGCTACCATGGAAGGAGGGTTTGTAGCCACGGATGATGAAGAATTATACCACATTTTGCTCTCGATCAGAGCCCATGGTTGGACCAGAAACTTACCTAAAGATAACCACGTTTCTAATAAAAGCGATGATTGGTTCACCGAATCTTTTCGTTTTGTTTTACCTGGTTATAATGTAAGGCCTCTCGAAATGAGTGGGGCCATTGGAGTTGAGCAATTAAAGAAATTACCTACTTTCATTCGTAATAGGCAAGAAAACGCAGAGCTTTTTGTCGAACTATTTAAGAATCATCCGGAATTTATTATTCAAAAAGAGATAGGAAAAAGTTCATGGTTTGGTTTTTCTTTAATAATAAAACCAGAATCTGAGCTTAATAGAAGGGATGTAATCAAATTACTTATGGATAATAAAATTGAATGTAGACCCATTGTTACTGGTGATTTCACACAGAATGAGGTGATGAAGTATTTCGATTTTGAAATTCATAAAGAACTTAAAAATGCAAAATACCTTCATGAAAATGGATTTTTTGTAGGAAATCAGCAAGTATTAATAAAGGAAGAAATAAAATTCCTTAGGGAAGTTTTGAGCTTCTAAAAAAAATTAAAGTAAAAGAAAAAATGTACGTAAAGAATTATTTAGAGTCGATTGAGTTTGGATTAAAGAATTCAAAATATAAAATAAAAGGACAAGTAAGTAATGCCGAGATGTTTTTTGAAGCATTGAATCAGCAAACCAAAAGTGTTCAAGAGAATAAGGGAAGATTGTTTTTTTTCGGGAACGGAGCGAGTGCTGCCTTTTCAAATCACATGGCTTTAGACTGGTCGAAGAACGGTGGTATTTTAGCATTGTGTCTAAGTGATAGCGCAATGTTGACGGCTCTGGCAAATGATTATGATTACGAAGGCTGCTTTTTAGAATTCTTGAAGATCAATTCACCCACAACAAATGACATAGTGGTTACTACAAGTTCAAGTGGAAATAGTAAAAACGTGGTGAATGTACTTGATTACTGTAAAGAAAACAACATTACAACGTTTGGATTGAGTGGTTTGAATGAAGGAAATAAAACTGAAAAAACATCCGATTTTTCTCTGTTTGTTCCGATGAAAACCTATGGAATGGTTGAATGTATCCACCAAGTATTCCACCATGTTTACTTAGATAAGTTTATGGGAATAAATGAATGGGATAAGACTGAATCACAGAATATGGATGCAAATAATTTTAAACTATGATTAAGATTGGAATTGCTGGTTTTGGAAAGATAGGACAGTTAAGAACACGACTACTCTCTAGCAGGGATGATGTTGAAGTGGTTGGCGTTTATGATGTAAAAAAGCCTGAGGAGGAAATATCAATCCCTTTTTATAATTCTTACGACGAGTTGTTAGATGCAGATCTTGATGCGGTCTTCATTTGTGCCTTTAATACAGTCTTAGCGGAATATACTGCAAAAGCATTGAACAAAGGAATTCATGTTTTTTGTGAGAAGCCACCAGCGATGAAAGTAGAGGATTTAGGTCCTGTTTTCGAAGCTTTGAAAAAATCCAATAAAGTCTTGAAATATGGTTTTAACCATAGATATCATTATTCAGTAATGGAAGCTAAGAACATCATCGACTCTGGGAAAATGGGGAAATTACTCTGGATTAGAGGTGTTTATGGTAAAGCAGGAAGTATTGATTATGATAAAAACTGGAGAAATTATAAGCAATATTCTGGAGGAGGTATTTTGATTGATCAAGGAATTCACATGCTTGATTTGATCCGATATCTCTCTGGTGAAAAATTTAATAAAGTAAACAGTTACATAACCACAGCTTATTGGAATATCAAAGTAGAAGACAACGCCTTCATTTTGATGGAGTCTGAAAACAAAGTTATTGCAAGTATGCATTCTAGTGCAACCCAATGGAGACATAAGTTTCTTTTAGAATTATGTTTTGAAGAAGGTTATATCAACTTAGATGGTATTCTATCTGGAACGAGAAGTTATGCTCCTGAGAAGTTGGTCATCGGAAGAAGAGAATTTGAAGATGTAACTTTTGCTATGGGAAAACCCAGAGAGAGTGTTACTTGGTTTGAGAATGACCATTCTTGGAATCATGAAATAGAAGAGTTTATGAATGCTGTGAATGGCAAGGGACAAATTGAACAAGGAACTTTGACGGATGCTTTTGAAACCTTAGAATTGGTACAGAAGGTATACAATCAAAACGAATTGAATTAGAAAGGTCATCCGATATCTTTATATAGTGAATAGTTAACTTGAAATGAGACTAGTAATTCATATTCCAGCCAGAAAAGGAAGTAAGCGAGTACCTCGCAAGAACTTCAGGGATTTATGTGGTAAACCCATGATTGAATATTCAATTATGTCTGCGATCAAAGCCAACATCACAGATGAGATTTACATTAATACAGACGATGTGGAATTGGCGGACTTAATGGTGAGTAAACACCCCGAATTAAAATTCTTTAATAGAGATACTTCTCTTACAGGTGATAAAAGTAGTAGTGACGATTTTAACTTTGATTTTATCAATAGCACCAATCCTGACGTATTAATGATGATCAATCCCGTTTGCCCATTGGTCAATGAAAAGATGATTGTTGATACCTACAAATATTTCGTAAACAATGATTATGATACGGTGATTTCTGCAAGCAAATCTCAAATGCAGTTTTTTTGCAAGGATCAACCAATCAATATAAATCTTGATGAAAAGCTTGCGCCATCTCAAGAGAATTCACCAGTTTATGAGTTAAACTGGGCTATTACCATCTGGGAATGTAAAACATTTGTCAATAATATGAAATCCAAAGGCTTTGCTGTACTCGGGACAAAATTGGGGATTTTTGAAATTGATAAATTCGCGGGATTAAAAGTGAGCAATGAAAATGACTTTTTAGCAATTGAAGCTCTAATCAAAGGCGGGTATGAAGATAGACTTTAGTAATCCTCTACAAGGAAGAAGATGGTTGAAGATTATTGATTGCAAAGACAATTACAAACTATTATTTAAGGCAAACCTTTCCTTACCTAAAAATCATCTTGGTTTCAGTTTTAAAACCAATAAATATGGATTTAGAGGGGCTGAAGATAATCATAGCGCAGATCACCTTATTTTGGGAACTTCTTTTGCTATGGGGATGTCTGTTAATGATGGTGAGAATTGGTATGAAAATTTCAAGGACACACAGTTTTTTAATCTAGCCATGTCCGGAGGAATCATCTCTCAACATGATTATTATAAAGAATTATATTCAGGTAAGTGCAATGGGTTGCTATATCTTTATCATCCCAATGTCTGGCAATTCACAAAAGATCAACAATCTGCTATTGATAAGAACATAAATCTATTTGAGATGAAAGGTTGGAAAACTGACATTCTTTCATGCCTTAAATTATTACCGAAATATTACGCTAAGACTATTTCTCTCTTTAAAATTGTATCCTTTAAAAAAATCAAATATCGGATTAATCCAAATTATTGCTTTTTTAAGATTAATGAGGCGAATAAAAAGTATGCTAATATTCATTTAGAGCAGTTAGCAACTATTGCAAAGGATTTTGAGAACGTATACATCGTGAGAGTTCCCGTTAAAGAGCAGTTAGGATTCAAGAATGATCATCCACTTGTCGTGAATTACGAATATTGGTGGGATTATTTTAAAAAGAATAAATCCGAAAAATACAAAGTGATTGATTTAATAGATAGTTTTGATCTCTCACATTACCATCCCTATGATACCCATTGGAATGCCGAAGGGAATCTACACTTTTTTAATCTTGTCAAGAAACACGCTAATCTAAGTTAATGTATTATTACTTCATAGTTCATTTATTAAGAATAATCTTGCCTTTAATTTTTATACAATTATTGTCGCAGAACTATGAAAGTTCCATCACCACAAGTTGGCTAAAGTTCCTCCTCTTTTTCCAGTTCTCCATGCAGATGACAGAATCTGGAGTAAGTCTCTCAGGGCCAATTCTATTTCAAAAGTTTGGTTCCATTAAGTCTTTGTTAAATAAGATTCTTTTATATCAAGTCGTTATTGGAGTTGTTGTCTTTATCATCTTTTTAATATTCAACCCATCCATGATTAATATGATCGCTATTCTTGCCGGGATTTTTCAAGGTTTGAGTTTAACATGGGTGTTGCGATTTAAAGAAAAGCACAAGATTTGGTTCTTTTCAGAAGCCATTTTCAGAGTGCTTTTGTATGCATCTTTAGTCATTGGGATCTTCTTTCATGTAGATCTCCTATTTTTCTCAAGCACACTTTTGGCCTTTTCTTTTGTGTGGTTTGCCGTTGTCTTTACCTATGTGAGTAGAAATTACATCGTTTCAAAAGACTTCAGGTTTAAATCATTTAGCATCCTTTCTCAAGGACTTTTACTTAAATATTTCGCGAATTTCATGTACCCAGGATTGATCATCTTTGGAGAAAGCTTTTTCGTTTACGAACAATTACTGGTCCTAGAGATTGACAAAATCGTACAGGGATTCAGAGGATTCTTTGGTCCTATCATAGATTACTTATTCCCAAAAGCGATTAAGAGAAGAAATAGTATCAAAGTAAAACTTGCCATTCTCTTGGTTGGTGGGGGCTTAAGTGCTGGGTTGATGATTTTCCTTCCGTTCATAATTAAATTTTTGTTTAATATTGAAACTGAACGAACGTTCTTCATGATGATATATTCTTTGGTTCCGCTGCTGATTTCAATCACTCATATTTTCGGAACTTTGGGATTGGTAGTAGATGATAAGATTAAGAGCTATTTAAAAATATTTGCTTTGGCAATTGTTTCAGCTTCTATCTTTATCTATTTTAATAATTTGGCTGGCTATGTGATCATGCCCTACATTGTCTTAAGTTTGGGACTTTTAATGCACAAACTGATTGTAAAACCATTTAACAAAAAAGAGCTAGAGCAGAAATAGCGATTTACTAAAAAATAAATTTCAATTTAATAACTATGAATAAAGTATTAGCATCTCCATCTTCCATCGGACAGATCGCTTCAGATCCTTTTGATTTATTAGAAAAGAATGGATACGAGGTTGTGAAGAATCCTTATGGAAGAAGACTTACGGAAGAGGAGACCATTGAACTAGCAAAAGATTGCGTAGGGATTGTGGCAGGAGTGGAAAGTTTAAATTCCAGAGTGATTGATGCATTGCCTAATTTAAAGTGCATTAGTAGAGTAGGCGTTGGGATGGACAGTGTAGATATTTCTTATGCAGAAAGTAAGGGAATTCAAGTATTAAATACTCCAAACGGCCCCACAAGAGCTGTTGCAGAATTGACTTTAGGATTAACCTTGTCCTTGCTCAGAAAGATTCCCCGCGCCCATTATGATTTAAAGAATCGTGTGTGGAAAAAGCAGACTGGAAACTTGCTCTTTGAAAAGAAAGTAGGGATCTTAGGTTTGGGGCGTATCGGAAGAATGACGGCCGAGATGTTTAGAGCTTTAGGAAATTCAGTTGCTGGATATGATTTGTTTCCTAATGAAGAATGGGCCAATGAAAACGGTGTTGAAGTTTTAGGTTTGGAAGAGTTGTTATCTACTTGCGATATTATCACACTTCATGTTCCTGCAAAGGCCGATGGCTCTTCGGTAATCACTAAGAAAGAATTGGATTTATTGAAAGACGACGCCTTTGTGGTGAATGTTTCTAGAGGTGGAGTGATTGACGAAGAGGCTTTATATGAAGTGTTGACATCAGGAAAACTGTCTGCCGTTGCTTTAGATGTATTTAGTCAAGAGCCTTATAGTGGTCAATTCTGTGACCTTGAAAATGTTGTTTTAACTCCGCATATTGGATCTTATGCCAAAGAAGGAAAGTTAAAAATGGAGGTTGATGCAGCTCAGAACTTAATCAATGCCTTGAAATAATGGCTGTTGAAATCAATTTAAAAGGAAAGGTTGCCTTAGTTACTGGAGGCACACGTGGAATTGGGAAATCCATCGTTGAACAATTTTTATCAGCTGGAGCTCATGTGTTTGCAACAGGAACCAACCCTAGTACTATTGAGAAATTGAATATAGACAATACCAATCCTTCCTTAAAATACCTGCAACTAAATTTGAATGATTCAGAAAACGTCAAGATTTTTATTGAAAATACCTTGTCTTCAGAAAGTGTAGATATTCTGATCAATAATGCAGGAATTAACATTGTGGATAGTGCAAGCGATATTTCTGATGGTGACTTTCAGAAGATTCAAGAGATCAATGTTCATGGACCTTTCTTATTAGCACAAGCATTTGGAAAGAAGATGATTGAAAAACAATGGGGTAGAATTGTAAACATAGCATCTATTTGGAGTGTGGTTACTAGACCAGGTCGCTTATCCTATTCTACGAGTAAAATGGCGCTTTTAGGGATCAATAAAACCTTGGGAATAGAATGGGCAAAGTACAATGTCCTAGTTAATTGCGTAAGCCCCGGTTTTACCTTAACAGAGTTAACTGCTACAACCAATACAAAAGAAGAATTAAAACTAATAGAAAATAAAATCCCGCAGAACAGATTGGCAATGCCAGAGGAAATTGCAAAAACTGTTTTGTTTTTATCGAGTCAATTAAACTCGTACATTGCGGGTCAAAATATTACAATAGATGGAGGATACACTGCAATATAACTTTACAGTAAAATCGAATATTCATGATTATGAAGTTCATTTTATCGATGATGTAAAGAGTACGCTTGCAAATGAGCTGAAAGAAGGAGATTTTATTATTATTGACAACATGGTGAAAGCCTTATATCCAAAATGGTTTAAGGAAGCTTTGGCCAATTTCAAACATATCGGAATTGATGCTACTGAACCACAGAAAAGCTATCAAGAAGTAGAGCCTGTCATCAATACATTGATTGAAAAAGGATTTAGAAAGAATCATAGACTCATTGCAGTTGGAGGAGGAATTACCCAAGACGTAACGGCATTTATTGCGTCTATTTTATATAGAGGTGTACAGTGGTATTTCTTTCCCACAACCTTGTTAGCACAAGGTGACAGCTGCATTGGTAGTAAGACATCCATTAATTTCGGGAAGTTTAAGAACCAAGTTGGAGGGTTCTATCCACCAAATAAAATTTACGTAGATCCTAAGTTCTTAGAATCGTTACCTCACAAAGAATTACAGTCAGGTTTAGGAGAAATGGCTCATTATTATGTGGTGGCCAGTGAAGAAGATTTTGAGAGATATAAGAGAGATTATGAAGGAGCATTAACCGATAAAAATATCTTGGGAGGTGTGATTGCCAGAAGTCTTGAAATTAAAAAAAGTTACATCGAGATTGACGAGTACGATAAGAACGAACGTCAAGTGTTTAATTATGGACACTCTTTCGGTCACGCAATTGAAAGTTTAACCAACTATGGAATTCCTCACGGAATTGCGGTTTCCTTTGGAATGGATATGTCAAATTTCGTATCTATGAAAAAAGGATACATTTCTGCTGAAGTACGTCAGAATTCTAGAGAGTTGTTTGAGAAAATTTGGGATGGATACGTCGACCAAGTGAAAGGCTTGGATATTGATGCCTATATGGTTGCCTTGGGTAAAGACAAAAAAAACAAGGGTCCATTATTAGGATTGATTTTGAACAAGGGATATGGTAAAGTATTTAAAGACTTCACAGAGAATGATGTCACCTTCAGATCTTGGATGGAAGAATATTTTGCAAACGAAATTTAAATTAAAAGATGGTAGTAGACACGTTAAAAAATATTGATATATACAAAGGATTGTCTCCAGATATCTACGAAGGATTAAAGTTTTTGGCAAATGCTAAAGAAGATATAGAATTGGGAACCTATCCAATTAATGACAATGTGAAAGCCATTGTGTCTTGTTATGAAACAGTGGACGAGTTTGTTAGAGGATATGAATCCCATAAAAATGTGATTGATATTCAATATCCAATTATAGGGTTAGAACGTGTAATGTGGTCGCCTATTGAAGGAATGAATGTGAACATTCCTTATGATGAGGTCAAAGACAGAACCTTTTTCAAGAACCCATCACCCCAAGGAACGCATGTCGATATTGGAAACGGAATATTTGCCATTATGTTCCCTGAGGACGGTCATGGGCCTCAGCATAAGATTGGAGAAAAAGAAGTAATTAAAAAAATTACGATTAAGATTTCAATTAGAGGATCAATTTTTTAATTTCTTTTTGATAAGTATTGGGAATACATCAATAGATCGCTTGATCTCTAAAGTATTTTATGAATTTTTTATGTTCTTTTTTGGTTTATGAAGAATAATGCATACGTAATGGAGTTTGTTGGTAAACTGATTATTTGGTTGGCTCCCGTTACAGGATTTCCATTTTTCAAAACCATATTTCGCGAATCTTCTGGTGAGGGGTTGCTTTATGCAATTTTGATGGTTTCGCCTATTGTAGTACTTCATGGATTTAAAGGTTATTTTGTTGTAATTAAGCCGGTTAAAATGTTGTTAACCGTCCTATTTTGTTGTTTAATTTTCATTCTTTTTAAAAGTGAACATTTGAACATAGTCTTTATGGGTCGCACAGGATTCTCTAGATTTTTTTCTCAGATTTTGAGTCTTCTATTTGTTATTTATGCCATGATTCTTATGTCTAATGTTTTCCTAAGAATAAAATTAAAAAGGCTTTTGTCCATAATTTTGAAAGTCTTTTACATACAAATCTTCATAATTTACTTGCAATTTTTGGTTTATTACTTAAATGTTGGTTTTTTATTACAGATTTATGAAAGTGTATTTAGTTTGATAATAGAAAATGAAGTTCTCATGAACTCTTTGGGAAGGCCACATGGTCTCGCTAAGGAACCGAGCCATTTGGCGATATTTATTTTGGTCTGTTGGCCCATATACCTGTTCAAAAATAATTTTTTCTCCCTTAAAACATTTTTGATACTTTTAGGTTTAACGTCCTTACAATCAAGGAGTTTGTCTATTATGATATTGTTACAATCTTTGGCATTCTACCTAACTTCATCAAAAAGGCAACTGAAGCTTTTACCCTATTTTAATTTGTTAGTGTTCATTTTACTCGTTTTTTATGTTTTTGGTGATTTTTTACAATCCTCCATAGATATAGAAAAAAGTGGAAGCACCTTTACGCGATTTGTAGCTTTGTATTCATCGTTTCAGGTATTTTTAGAATTTCCATTATTTGGAGCTGGATTTGGTTTGACGAGCTTTTTTAGTGCCGAATATTTTGGGGAGTTTGGATTATTTTCCAACGAGGTAAGGGACGTCGTCAATGGAGAACGTTTGCCGTTTATTCATAATATGCACCTGCGGATGCTTTCTGATTTAGGATTGATCGGATTTTTAATCTGGTTAAGATTAATAATTTTCCAAACGAGACTCTCGAAGAAAATTCATAGAACTTCACCTTATAAACCACTGGTTTTTGCGTTAAGTTTAATATATCCATTAATTTTCTTTACGAAAGAGAATATTGCTTTCATGAATATATGGTTATACACAGTAATATTATTTTGTATATATTTTCAAACAAAAAATGTGATTAAAACATAAATCCATGTACTTTTGGGGTCGTTACACGGAATAAATGCTTGATAAAAAATGCTTGGATTAAAAAGAATTTTACAATACGGTAGAAAGGACATCACCTTTAAAAGAGTATTAATCGCTTTATATACCCGGATCAATTTTTTATTTCAAATAGCAACCTATTTTTTGCCGTTTGGTTTCTATGCCAGCAATAGAAGGAAGATCATGCAATTGAAGGATATCAACAAAGGTAAAAGATGCTTTATAGTGGCTACAGGTCCTAGTTTGAATAAAGTTAATTTTGATCTTTTAAAGAATGAAGACCTAATTTCTATGAATCGAGGTTACGTGATAGAAGATAAGTTTAACATTTCTATAAAGTATCACATGTGTATTGATAACAAAACACAACTCAAGCAGTTTAGAGAAAATTATAACGATCTAACCCATATTCCAACATTTTATGATTTTAGATTGCATTCTCTGTTCGATAAAATTCCCAATAGATATTTTGTACTCACTAGATTTTCTCCTAGATTTATGAGTGATAATGGCTCTGTTTTTGGAAATGGTAAGTCTGTAACCTACACTTGTATTCAGCTAGCCTACCATCTCGGATATTCCGAAGTATATCTGATAGGGAAGGATCATTCCTACAGCACCAAGGCGAAGCCTGGAACTTCTGTGAAGGTTGGAAGTGATACTCAAAATCACTTCTTTAAAGGTTATTACAATAAGAAACAAATTTATGATGCTCCTGATTATTCAGGGGAAGAGTTTGCATACAAAGTTGCATTAGATCACTACACGAAAAACAATAGTTTGATCATGGATGCTACAATTGGTGGCAAGTTAGATGTATTTCCAAAAGTGAAGTTTGAAGATATTTTTAAAGAGAATAATGAAAAGTGATTTGGAGTTTCTTCAAATTGTGATGATAGTGTATGAATACCATAATAATTACACATAATGACCAAGAATTTGCCTCTAAAATTGCGGAGCTGTTGTTCGATAAGTATGTTAAAAGTATCAAACTTTACGACTCCTTCAATATTGGATTGACCGGAGGAAATACTCCCAAGTTGATTTACAAGTGCCTAGTGACATCTTATCTGGATAAGTTTGATTGGAACAAGGTAAACTTCTTTTTTGTGGATGAACGTTGTGTTCCAATGGACTCTCCCAATAGTAATTACAACTTGGCAAATGAGTTGCTCTTTTCATTCCTACCTACAGCGAATGTATATCGTTTTGAAACAGAGTTACCCGGTGAGGAGGGGGTGAAGAAGTATCGAGACTATTTGATTAAGGAAACCATACATTGCGCCTTACTGGGTATGGGGGAAGACGGTCATGTAGGTTCTATTTTTCCAAATGCTTATGAAGAATATACTCAGGAATCTGTAATCATTACAAAAGATGCCCATAATGGATGGAAGAGGTTTTCTTTATCCATTGATTCGATCAATCGAATTAGAGACAAAATATTGATGATAAATAAAAGTCAAATTAAAGAGGAAATCATTAAACAAAAAAACAAGAATCTCCCAATCAATAAAATTGAAAATATGACAATAATAATAAATTCTTAAAATGGCTTTAAATAATGTTCAATTTGTTCATAATTTGGGATTTACTGTCTTTTCAGATGAATTGGATAAAATTCCCTTGGATTCAAAATTATTACTTTCCACAATAAGCCCTAATTCGTATGGGATTTCTACCAAAGACAAGTTTTTTAAGGAGTCTTTGCAAAACTCAGATATTTTAGTTTTGGATGGAGTTTATTTCGCTTTGAACTATTTCCTTAAAACAGGCAAGTCAATCGTTAAAAATCAAGGTCCGGATGTTGGAGATTTCTTTCTTAAAAAAGCAAATGATTTAAAATTAAAAATCTTTTTGTTAGGATCAACTGATGAAACCTTAAAATTAATGACTGAAAAAATATATGGAAAATATCCGAATATTTGTGTTGATTCATATTCTCCTCCTTTTAAACCTAGTTTCACGTCTTTTGATTCAGAATTGATGATTAAAAAAATTAATTCTTTTCAACCAAATATTTTATTTGTTGGTATGACTTGTCCAAAACAAGAGAAATGGACATATCAGCACAAAACTAGGATTAGCGCCAATTTAATTTGTAATATTGGAGCTGTATTTGATTGGATTGCAGGAAATCAAAAACAAATTCATCCAATTTGGTGGAAGTTAAGATTAGCATGGCTGAAAAGAACGATCGATAGACCCGAGATTTTAAAAAGATATCCCAATATTGGTATTTATTTTAAAGATATGTTTTTGGATTTAATAGGAATAAAAAAAGTAAGATAGAAAAATATGAAAGTCTTAATTTATGGTTTTGGAAGAATGGGATTAACCCATTATGCTATTCTTAATAGTCTTTTGCCAGATGCCAGTTTTACCTTTGTAGACCCTAATAAAGTATTGAACTTAATTAGTAAAAAGAATATCAAAGGGAAATTTGTGAAGAGTGACAAAAATTTAAAAGGACCGTTTGATATTACATTGATCACGACACCTCCCTTTATTCACAAGGATCTTTTAAACAACTCACTGTCTAGAGGAGATAAAAGAGTATTTGTAGAAAAACCTTTTGGTGGTCATTCAAACTTTGACTTTAATGCTGAGGTGAAGAATGTATTCATAGGATATGTTTTAAGATTTAATCCTGTAGTGAGCTGGGTGAAAAGAAGTATCAATCCAGATGATATCACGGAGGTTAAAAGTCAATATTTGAGTAATACAATTGAAAACAAACCCAAAGGATGGAGAAATGGTGCTTATTCTGGTGTATTGAATGAAATGGGATCACATATTTTGGATTTGAACAACTATTTATTCAATATTCAAGATTATAAGATCCTTTCCAAGGAAAAACAATCTCACATTTCTGATGTAGATGATGAGGTAAAATTTAGTATTGATTCTAAGGACCGAGTTTTCAATTTTTACTTCAACTGGGTGGATAAATCCATTAGGAAACCCATTTTTAGTGTAGAGGTTGTTCTTAAAAATGGAGATGTAATAAAATTTGATCAGCAAAAAGTGCAAATAGAAAAAGACGGAAAAACACAAAATATTTCGGTGGTGCAATTAGAAGAGAGTATCCCTTATTATTTAAGGGGAGTTGATTTTACTAAACAGATGCAAGATCTTTTAGAAGGTCAGCATACGCTTTGTAATATAGAAGAGGCACTAGTAACTAATAATTTAATGAAAGAAATATTGCAAAAATGAAGCTTATATTAGGAGATAATCAGTTTTTTGGAATCAATCATCATGATTTAGATAAAGGAAGTAAAACCAAATTAAAGTTCGGTGATGAGCAAAAAATAATAGATTTTATCAAAGCAACTATTGATCTTGGATTGGATGGATTTATGATCAATTCAAATGATTTAGGTTATAAAGTAGTGGATCAATATCAAATCAAAGCTGATGAAGAAATACACTATAGTATTCCTTATCCTCATAAGTTTGCTACCATGGTGAATGAAACTGGAATGCTTAGCTTGTTGAAATACTTTTTATCAAAAACATCCTTTCTTTTATTACTAAGAACATTTCCAAAGTTTCTATTTACAAGAGATATAAAATATTTGATACCCCTGATTATTAGTTTAGAAGTACCTAAGAGTTTGAAAAAAGGGAGTACTATTTACATTCAAAATATTGTAACAGATTTAATTCTTGGGCTCAAAAGATTCGATATTATCGAAGCCTTTGGAAAGGAATTGAGAAAAAGAAAATACAATATAGGTCTGATTACACTGAATCCAACAATTCTAGATAAATTAATCAAAGATTCCAAGGTGCTAAATAGCTCGGATGTTATTGTTTGTTTTAACGTTAACAATGCTGGATTTAATGTTTTTCCGAATAAGAATTCTATTGAAAGGATGTTAAATTCCAATAAAAACTACAAAACTATGGGGATGAGTGTTTTTGCTAGTGGTGGTGGTGATATTAAGCAATCCATTGAGTATATAAGGAAATTAGGCTTGGATTTTGTCGTATTTGGATCCTCTAGGTTGGAAAATATTAAATCAAATATCCAAGGATTTTCTGCTTAGAAGTTTATTTTTTTTGTTTTTTTGTTTTTAATTTAACAGCATGCGAACATTAATTTATTGTGGACTAGTAATTCTATTTCTGTCCTCATGTGCCCAGAAGAAAGATTTGATTTATCTATCCCAGGATGAAGTCAATCAAAGTCTCGTTACTAATAAGTATCAATTAACCTTCAAACCTGATGACCTTCTTCAAATAATTGTGACTTCAAAGGACCTTGAGGCTGTGATGGATTTTAATCTACCTGTAGTAGCCTATACTACAGTTCCAAATATGGTTATGAATCAACCTCAATTACAAAACTATTTAATCGATCAAGATGGATTTATTGATTTTCCAATTTTAGGAAAAATAAAGTTGGGTGGATTAACTAGGGTCGAAGCAATAAAATTATTAAAACAAAAATTAGATCCTAAGTTTGTTAAGAATCCAGTAATTAACATTTTAATTACGAATTTTAAAATTACTGTTCAAGGTGATGTCTTACGGCCAGGAACTTTTACACTTCTGAACGAGCGCTTGAGTATTTTTGATGCTCTTGGTTTGGCAGGTGATTTAAATATTTCGGCTAAAAGAGATGACATAAGAGTATTGAGAGAAACAATTAATAAAAAGGAAATATTTTCTCTGGATTTGACTTCAAAAAAGGTGCTAGAATCACCTGCATATTATCTACAACAAAATGATGTTATTATTGTAAACCCCAATAATGCTAAAATACAAGATTCAAAGTATACTCGTAGTACCGGACTTTTTATCTCTATGGCATCAATCTTAATTTCTTTGCTAACTATAATTACAAGATAAAACATGAAAACCAATTCATTCGAAAGTTTAATAGAATCGTCTGAGAGTATTAATCTTAAACGTGAAATTGAAAAATACTTACGTTTTTGGAAATGGTTTGTTTTGAGCTTTTTGGTCTTCTTGTTTGTTGGATTTATGTATTTGAGGTACAGTACCCCGTCATTTTTGGCGAATGCAACAATACTTATCAAGGACAATCAGAAATCAGGTATTAGTGATGAGCTTAAGGCTATTGCAGATTTAGGTATTGTTGGTACAGGGTCGACTAATAATACTGATAATGAAATTGAAATTATTAGATCTAGGAGAATAATTGGAATGGTAGTGGATAGCTTGAATCTTACTATTCAGTATTTTGTTGTAGGTAGAATAAAAGATTCAGAGTTGTATCAAAACACTCCATTTACAATTGAATTCAATGATGAGTTAATTCCTTTGGTGGAAAAAGATTCGATTTTAAAATTTAGGATTTTAAATGAGAAAGAAATTTCGTTTTTAGGCAATGATAATAACTTAGATGCAGAATTAAGTAGTAACGATATAATTAAATTTCCATTTTTTTCTTTAAAGAAAACAAAATACCAAACCGATTTTAATGACGACGAATTTTTCGTGCTTATTAGGAATAGGGATTTTTTGATAGATGATCTCAGGAAAAAAATTAAGGTTGAGGCTGTAGATAAAAACTCTAGTGTTGTAAAATTGTCCATTGAATCTCCAGTAACAACTAAAGCAGAAGAAATTCTTAATGAATTAATTGTACAGTATAATATTGATGCGATTAAAGATAAAAATATTGTCTCTGAAAAGACAAAGGTTTTTATTGATGATAGGTTAAAAAGTGTATCAACAGAACTAACTTCAATACAAGATGATGTTAAAGCTTATAAGAATAAATATGGTATTACTGGATTATCTAGTGAAGCCGAAATTATTTTGGAAGAAACCTCAAAAAGCAATCAACGTACGATAGAATTAAAAAGCCAATTAGATTTTATTACCTGGCTTTCAAGTGAATTAGGGTTAAATAATGTTGAATTTGAGATTCTGCCAGTAGGAACTGGAATTGAAAGCACATCACTTTCACAATCTCTTATTTTATATAATGACTTGGTAATGAGATACAAAAAACTCAAAAACAATGCTGGAGAAGAAAATCCGCGATTGAAGCAAATCATAGAAAATATTCAAGATCAAAAGAAAAACCTTATTTCTTCTATTCAGAATTACAAATTTTCAATTGAAACTGAATACAATAAATTATTAGAAGAGTCAAAAAAATTGTATTCAAAAATTTCAGAAATCCCTACCATTGAAAGAGGAATATTTGATATTGAACTACAAAAACAAATTTATACGGAATTGTACACTTATTTATTAAAAAAGAAGGAAGAAACAGCGATTTCACTGGCGGTCACAGTACCAAATGCGAAAATAATCGATGATGCATATACTTCGGGCAAACCGATTTCTCCTAAAAGACCAATGATTATAGGGTTATTTGCCTTTTTGGGACTCATTGTTCCATTTTTGATAATATATGTGATTCAATTGTTAGATACTAAAGTCCATTCCAGAGTTGATATTGAAAATACGATTTCTGTCCCTTTTGCAGGAGATATTCCACATTCGGAAGAGAATTATAAAATCGTGGTGAATGAGAATGCTCGTTCAAGCTCAGCGGAGGCATTTCGATTATTGAGGACCAATTTGAACTTTTTGATTTCTTCAAAGGGAACAGAAAAGGGCAAAGTGATATTTACAACTTCCACTACTTCAGGAGAAGGAAAATCTTTGGTGTCAATGAATTTAGCTGCCACTTTGTCGTTAATGGATGCTAAGGTTTTATTGTTAGGAATGGATTTACGAGCTCCAAAAATTACAGAATACCTAGAAATCCCCGATCGAGCAGGAATTACAAATTATATTACAAATGACGACCTTAACCTAGATAAATTGAAATTTAAAGTTAAGAACATTAAGAATTTAGATATTATTGCTTCGGGAGTTATTCCACCGAACCCGGCTGAACTTCTATTACATAATAAGGTCCGGAAACTATTTGAAGAAGTTAAAAAGGAATACGATTATATTATTGTGGATACAGCGCCAGTTAATTTGGTAACGGACACATTATTAATTTCTAAGTATGCTGATGTTACACTATACATTGTAAGAGCCAATTACCTTGATAAACGAATGTTAATGGTTCCAAAAACCCTGTATAATGAAAAGAAACTTAATAACATGGCGGTTGTGCTTAATGATACTGACATGACAAAAGGCTATGGATATGGCTATGGATATGGTTATGGCTATGGCTATGGTTATGGTTATGTGGATACGATAAAGAAGCCTTGGTATAAACGGATTTTTAGACAGTAAATGGGATGTGAAAGTCTTTAGTCGCTAGTGGAGAGACGATGGACGATTTTAGATTCACGATTTTAGATTTGCGAAAAACGGTTGAGGAGGATGCGTTTTTGAGATTTCTCCATTCAGCCGTTGCTTCAGTCGAAATGACAAGATAAAAGTTGCTGATTGTCCAAAACTGTTCTTGGTTATGGTAAAAGTTCAAGGTGAAAGTGATGGTTCAATCAACAATTTTGTACTAAAAACTAATCCCTACTCAACATCAACTTGTAACGGATAGCTTTATTCCGAGATTTTATGTAGTTCTTTATTGACCTCTAAAGATTGAATTCTAGGACTTAGTGGCTCTTAAAATTGAAAACAATTTATTTACATGACCTGTATGGAATTGGCAATATTTAACTGAAGTTATTGCATTATCAATAAAAATGACTCAAAAAGGGGTTTTTCCTGATTAATTTACAGCTCAAGTATTGGTTATTTTCATAAGTTTGTCCTGAAAAAAGAAAAAGCTTGAATGGAAAATCTAACCAAAACCATAGAATTCACCCTCCTTATTGTGTTCGGTCTCGTATTCTCAGTTACCTATTTGTTGCTGCCAAGAATTCGTAAAACGACATTAAAGTTTGATCTATATGATACGCCAGATCATAGAAGTTCACACAAGACCATTGTACCAACTTTTGGTGGAGTTGCATTCTACATCTGTATTATTTTGGTATTATTTTTTATACAAGGATTGGATGTTGATGGAATAACGGTATCTTTTTTAGTAGCAACTACCATCACATTTTTTGTAGGATTAAAAGACGACTTTCAGAATCTTTCGCCAAAAGTGAAATTTATCGGGCAGATTCTTTCCGTAGGAATGATTTTATCACATCCCGAATTTCAGATTCATTCTTTTCATGGATTTTTGGGAATTCAAGAAATACCTTTTCTTGCTTCGATTGGATTGAGTGCCTTTTTATTTTTAGGTTTTATCAATGCATTTAACCTCATTGATGGAATTGACGGCCATGCCTCCATTGTAGGTATAGTTATTTCCGTAACTTTTGGGTTGATCTTCTATCAGTTAGAAATGTATTTCTATTTGACTATTTGTGTGGTATTGGTATCAACATTATTCGCCTTTCTACGATTTAACTTTTCAAACCGACAGAAAATCTTTATGGGTGATACTGGTTCATTGGTAATTGGTTTGGTGTTGGGTGCACTAGCAATGCGATTGTTATCATTGGGATTTGAACCTTTTTCAAGTATTGCTATCTCAAGGACAGAAATTCCATTATTGTTATTAGGAGTTTTAATCATTCCAGCACTTGATATTTCTAGAGTCATTTTTATTCGTTTGGTAAGAAAAAAGTCTATCTTTTCTCCTGACCGAAATCACATACACCATGTTTTAATTGATGCAGGACTAAGTCATATGCAAGCCTCCGTGCTGGTAGGTTTCGTAAATGCCTTAATCATAGTTTCTAGTTATTATGCCTTAAAATCGTTTGATTTGATTTATGCGGTTTTGTTCTTCAATCTTTTGGTGGTTTTGCTTGTGATGTCGTTTTTTATTCTCAATAGAAGTATTGCCAATAGAAGAACCAAAGTGTTATTGAGAAAGACATTATTCAAAATCAATCGATTTTTGTCATTCTCGAAAAATAACTTGCCATCCAAAGATCAACGTTTGGCATTTAATCAGAGGTTAAAGAAGATTGGGATATTGTTCTTTTAAGAGTCGTCCTTTAAATCCATTCATCGTTTTTTGAACCTATATTATCCGTCTATTGAGATTGGGCTAGAGAGCTTGGAATACGTCGATTTCTCGATATCTGCTTATGACAGAAGTACAATTGTTATTTCATTTGAAACACTACATTTAACGGAGTAATCAGGAAACGAATTGTCTGCGGCAGGTAGGGCAGGTAACTAAAAATGGTGGGCGATTTACTAATTTCAGATTTCTCCATTTCGCTATCGCTCCAGTCGAAATGACAAGATTTAAGCTTCAGAAAGTTCGAAAAAGTTCCTGGTCATAGTCAAAGTTCAAGGTCTTCGTTTTCGTCATGGTTCAAAGCTCAATGTCAAAGTCATAGTTCTATCAAACATTTACTTTTCACTAAACACTAAACACCGACCTACGGCAGGCAGGCTAAACACTTCCTTCTAAAGACTCTAGACCACTGTCTACCGACAATTATCCAAAGAGCTCCCCATTATTCCCCATCAACTCTTGAATCTGTTGCTGAATTTTCTTAGTCCCAATTTTAGGTAAGTTGTCTAGGTGCCTGTGATGATGCGCATCGGTTCCAACTAAGTCGTAAAAATTGTCCTCCAGTAATAATTTTGTAACTCGCTTTACCGGTTCACCATAGTAACCTGTTAATGCCAATAGGTTTAATTGGAACAGACACCCTGAAGCTTTTAACTTTTGATATTCCTTGTATTTGGAATGGTAGGTTACATATCTTTCTGGGTGGGCCAATACAGGTTTGTAGCCTTGTAGTTGTAGGTCGAAAAGAATGTCATACAAGTTTAAAGGCGGACTGAAATAAGACATTTCAACCAAGACATAATTGTCTTTGAGAGTTAGCAAATCTTTGTCTTTTAAGAGGGTGGTGAATTGCTCGTCGAGCATGTATTCGGCTGCGGCAGAAAAACGGATGTCCTCAAGGCCTCTTTTCACCAATTCGTCTTGTACATCTTTTTCTTTTTCTTTAATGGTTTTTGAAGAGTTCGGATAAACATCTCCCAAAACATGCGGAGTGGTTATGATATTTTTTATTCCGTATGAAGCCATTTTTTCAATCAATTCAATGGAATGACCTAAATCCTTGGCACCGTCATCAATTCCAGGTAGTAAATGGGAGTGAATGTCTACGAAACCCTCAGGAAAGAATTGGTTTAACGGAATGTTCTTTTTCTTAAAAAATACCATGCTGCGAATTTACAAAATGAGATTTTAGAATTACGATTTTAGTTTTGGGAATTTTTATTTACGATTTTAGCTTTTGGCGGATAGCGATAAACGAAGAACGAAGAACGAAGAACGATGGACGATTTCCGATTTCCGATTTTAGCTTTTAGCTTTTAGCTTTTCGCTTTTGGCTTTTGGCTTTTGGCGGAAAGTGGTAAACCTAGAACAGTGGACGATTTCCGATTTCCGAGTTGCGATTTGGGATTTGAGATTTTTGATTTAGTAGTTTTCAGATCGAGTGGGTTTCATTAAGTTTAGGAACTGACAGGGTTAATTTCTAATGATTCGATAAGCTAATATTTAAATGATTCTTGAATAATTATGTTCTTAAACTTTCAACCTTTTACCTCCTAATATCTAATAATCCAACCTCTAGGATATAACATTAAACAAAGCATTTGCTCCTGATTCCTGACTCCTAGATCCTGACTCTAATCCATATAAATCGTTTGCGGATTTAATTTAATTACGAGTTGGAAAGGAATTATTTGTAAATTATATTTACATAAAAAATCAACCATGATACTAATTGCAGATGGAGGCTCTACCAAAGCCGATTGGATTGCCTTAGATAAGAATAAAGAAGAAGCGTTTCGAGTTCGTACACTAGGATTGAATCCGGCGGTGGCTTCTGAAGAGGAGCTGCACAACCGCATCATTCACATGTTCCAATTGATTCAAGTAAAAGATGATGTGAGTCATATTTACTTTTATGGAGCGGGCTGTGGCACCCCAGTTGCTAAGAAAATTCTTCATGATGTGATGGCTAAGATTTTCGTAAACGCCGAAATAGTAGTGGAGGAGGACATGCTCGCTGCGGTATATGCGGCAACTGGAAATGATCCTGCGATGGTGTGTATTTTAGGAACTGGTTCCAATAGTTGTTATTTCGATGGCAAAGAAATGCATATGAAAGTGGCTTCTTTGGGCTTTGTTTTGATGGATGAAGCCAGCGGAAACTACTTTGGCAAACGATTGATTCGCGATTATTACTACGGATTGATGCCCAAATACATCGTGGAAAAGTTTGAGAAGGATTTTGAGCTTGATGCCGACACCATCAAAAAGAATATTTACCGTGAACCCAATCCGAATATGTACTTAGCATCCTTCGCGAAATTCATGTTTGACTTTAAGGAAGAAAAATATGTGCAACGGTTGATGAAACGCGGATTCGAAAAGTTTTTCCGATTTAGAATTCTGCCTTATGAATTAGGTCCGGAAACACCAATTTATTTTATCGGATCCATTGCGCATTACTTCAGAGAAATATTGGATGATGTCGCTGAGAAAAACGGACTGAAAATTACAGACGTGATTCAAAGACCCATCAATAACTTGATTGAATACCATAAAACCTATATCAACTAAGTAGGTTTAGGGTTCGCTCCAATTGCATGCCTCGAGAACCTTTGATGAGAATACTTGAGTTCTGGATTGGATGGTCTTTTAAAAAATCTTTGAATTCCGAGAAATCAACGAATTTCTTTCCTTGGGTTACCTTGGTTTCAAAAAATTGTGCACCAACAAAATACTGGTTTTCAAATTCGAAGGCTTGGGTTAAATCCACCATTGCTTGATGCTCTTTTGCACTGTCTTCTCCCAATTCAAACATGTCTCCTAAAATAACAGTCTTGTTACTTTCTGCGGACTTGGCAAAACTTTTCAAAGCGACTTCCATACTAGAGGGATTTGCATTGTAAGCATCTAAAATGACTTTGTTTGATCCAATGTTTCGAATTTCAGAGCGATTGTTATCCGGAACATAATTTTCAATGGCCGATTTGATGTTCTCCAAGGAAATCCCAAAATGTTTACCAATGGTTACTGCAATCGCAATGTTGCTATAGTTGTATGCCCCGACCAAATTGCTTTGAATATTTTTATTATCCACTTTCAAGGAGACAAAAGGTTGATCGGATATCATTTCTAAATGATTATAAAACGAAATTGAAGTAATTTCCTTGGTCTTTTCCATCTGAATTTTATCCTCTGGATTTACAAAGACGGTTTTTCCATTCGCTCTGAGAAAATCATACAATTCACTTTTTCCTTTGATTACTCCTTCAACACCACCAAAACCTTCCAAGTGAGCCTTGCCAAAATTGGTGATGTATCCGAAATCAGGTTCGCAAATCGAGGAGAGAAATGCGATTTCTTTTTGATGATTGGCACCCATTTCAATAACGGCCATTTCTGCATTAGGAGTGATTGACAGTAGAGTTAGTGGTACCCCAATATGATTGTTTAAATTCCCCTTGGTGGCAGCAGTTTTGAATTGCGTCTGCAGCACTGCATGAATCAACTCCTTGGTTGTCGTTTTTCCGTTACTACCTGTGAGTCCAATAAAAGGAATCTTCAATTGATGTCTATGGTAGTTGGCTAGTTTTTGTAAGGTTTCTAGAACATTGTCTACCAATATACATTTCTCATGGGTCGCATAATCTTCCTCATCTACAATGGCATAAGAGGCTCCTAATTCCAAGGCTTTTTCTGCAAATTCATTGCCATTGAAGTTGGTGCCTTTTAAGGCAAAGAATAAGGCTCCTTTTCTGATGCTGCGCGTATCGGTATCAACTAAATAGTTTTCTGTATATAATTGGTAAATGGAAGCTAGTGTCATATGATTTAAAAAAAATCCTCATTGCAAAAATAACAATGAGGATTCATATTTTAAATTTCAATTGAATTATCTAACTGAATTTCTTGGTTTTTTCTTCTTGCTTCCCATCGGGCCAACAATATCAGAGACACATCTAAATCCGATGTAATTCGTTGCCATGTATTCTGGTAAGTATCTTCTTTGAGCCGGATCTAACCAATATTCTCTATCCGCCCAAGAACCTCCTTTGTACACGCGAGTGTTATCACTAATCAAGGTCGTTCTTCTTTTCGAGTCATTTTGCAATACTTGATTTCCAGTATTTGGATCTCTAACCAATTTTGGCTTTTTAGGAGAATTGTACATACTTGGTCTCGTTGCAAAGCGATCATTGTCGTCTTCGTAGAAACGTGAGGAATTCAAATCACCATCACCAATGTTAGAGTTATCGGCCATGGTAAAGTTTCTTCTAAAGGTTGCATCTTTCTTCGTAATCGGCACATATTTGATAGAACCCGGTAATTGCTTCGGAATGATTCTTCCGTTTGGTAGCGTATCATATTCCATATTAGCACCGTTTCCATTGGCTTCTGTGAAAACTACATTACCATCCTTATCAATCATCTTCTTGGTAAATAAATTTCCTCTGAAGTAATTGAAATCGTTGGCTTCGTTATCGATGATCGGTCTGTAAACATCAGAAACCCATTCTGCAACGTTTCCTGACATATCATACAATCCGAATCCGTTTGGTGGATACGACTTGATCTTAATTGGAATATCTGATCCATCAGAACTCCACCCAGACAATCCGCTATATTGACCTTTTCCTTGCTTGAAGTTGGCTAACTGATCGCCTCTGTATCTTTTTGACTTCGAACGTGTGTATTTACCATCCCAAGCATATTTCTTACGACCACGGATGTTGTTGTATTCTCTATTTTCAATATTTGCTTTTGCAGCAAATTCCCATTCAGCTTCTGTCGGTAATCGGAACTTCTGGGTTAAGATTCCGTCTGCTCTTGTTATTTTTCTTCCTTGGAAGGCGTCACGACCGGGTTTTAAATCACCTCTTCTTCGAGCCGTTTTAACACCGCGCTTATACACCGTTGTGTCACCATCAAACAATCTTGAATCGTCCGTTAAGAAAACTTCTGTATCGAAATAATTGTTAATCGAATCCGCTTCGAAAATGTTTTTGATATGACCTTTATCGATCAACGTTTTTAAGTTCACTGCGTTCGTTCTCCACTTACAATATTCGTTGGCTTGTAACCAAGTAACACCCACAACTGGATAATCTCCATAAGCAGGATGTCTAAAATAATTGTCCGTAAGAATGTCGGTGTTTCCTAAGCTTTTTCTCCAAACTAAGGTGTCTGGTAAAACCGAACTATAAATGTGTTTGTACCTTTCATCAGAAGGAGGGAAAACATCCTTGATGTATTGAACAAATAGAAAGTATTCTGAATTTGTTACTTCAGCCTCATCCATATAAAATGAACGCACATGCATCTTTCTTGGAGTGGTATTCCAATCAAACATCACATCATCTTGAACTGCTCCCATCGTAAAAGAACCACCTTCAACGGCAACCATTCCAGGAGGAGGGTTTTGACCTTCAAACGATGTACCCTTAATATAGTTACCATATCGGGGGTCATTGAAACTCAAACCTGTTAAAGAAGATTTACTTTTATTTGATTTACTACACGAGGTGAAGTAAAGGGAGAAAACAGCTAAAAATAGTACTCTAAAAACGTGTTTCATTCTTTTTTTCAAATTTAGTGTGCAATTTACGATAAAATTGTACTTCACAACAAGTGAATTTTTAAATTAATCCGTACTTGATATTTACATTTGTTTATGAAACGATTACTTTTATGGTTTAGTATAATTTATCCATAAAAGGCAAAAATATCTTAACAATTATTGCGTTATTTGAGGGAGATATGAAGCGATTTTTCCTGCTATTTTTCATACTATTTCTTGGCATTACTCAAGCTCAAGTGCAAAACTCAGTATTGGCTGAAGGTACTTGGTTCAAGTTTAGTATTGATACGACAGGAGTTTTTAAAATCGATCGCAGTTTTTTGCAACAACTTGGTGTTTCTACCAATGGCTTGGATCCTCGGAAAATTCAAATCTATGGAAACGGAGGCGCCATGCTTCCCGAATTGAATAGCGAACCGCGTTTTGAAGACTTACAAGAGAATGCCATTTATGTGGAAGGTCAAGATGATGGGGTTTTCAATGCCGAAGATTTCATTTTGTTTTATGGCAAAGGGCCTCATGATTGGGAAGTGAATACCACCTCTGGAGTTGCGACCCATCGATTCAATATTTTTTCGGAGAAGACCTATTACTTTTTAACCATTGGGAATACCGATGGTAAACGCGTCCGAACCCGTATTCCGCCCTTGGTGGTGTCGAGCAATCCGATACGTGATTATGACGATTACATCGTTGTGGAACGTGATGAGCGAAGCCTTCTCGGTGCTGGTACGCAATGGTTTTTTAATGAGGACTTAAATACTGTGGCGAATAAGGATTTTACCATTCCTTTTTCAAATGCTTTGCCGGGTAGCAATATTCGAGTTAAGGTTCGTGCGGTGAGCAATTCCGTGATTGAAACCTCCTTGAATGTTACGGCCAATGGTGCCAATCCTTTTGATATTATCTTTCCAGCCGTCAATCCGCAGTCGCTGACCAAGGCTTTTGCTATAGAACAAAGTGCGACAGTACCGGTAAATTCAAGCAGCGTTTCTGTGAATCTGACTTATGATAACCGTGGTAATCCATCAGCAGAAGCTTATTTAGATTACATCGAGGTACAAGGAAAGAAAAGTTTGGTGTATGAAAGTAAACAATACTCGTTTCGAAATTTTCAGCAAGCCAATTCTTTTGATAATGTTCAATACACCATTGTCAATGGGGTAGATGCTTTTGACGTTTGGGACGTTACCAATCCGATTAATCCGCAAATCATTACCAATCAGACTTTTGTTGCCGATTTTACCTTTGAAGATTTTGGGGGATCCTTAAAGGAATACGTTGTCCTTGCCGAAGATGATTTTTACACACCGACCATTGAATCAGACTCCAGGGTTGCCAATCAGAATTTACATGGATTGCAAGACATCAATTACCTGATTATAACCAATAACGAACTGACGGCTCAAGCGCAGCGATTGGCAGATTATCATCAAGCCAATTCAAATTTGAATAGTCGTGTTGTAGATATCAATCAGATTTACAATGAGTTCGCTTCGGGATCCAAAGATATTACCGCTATTCGAGATTTCATCAAATACCTATATGACAACAATTCGACGCCTTCTGGTAAATTGAAATATGTTTGCTTTTTCGGAGATTCGTCCTATGACTATAAAGACCGAATTCCGTCTAACAACAACATCGTTCCCGTTAAATTGTCTGACATCAGCTTCAATTTAGCAAGTTCCTTTGTGACGGATGATTATTACGTGATGTTGGATTCTAATGAAGGATCCATGCAGCTTTCCCACACCATTGATGTGGTGAGCGGTCGAATTCCGGTTTCAGACATCTCACAGGCCAAGGATGTGGTAGATAAAATCTTGTCTTACTACAATAGAGATGCCATTGGTGATTGGAGAAATACCATCACTATGATTGCTGATGATATTGACGATTCATTTGATGAAGATATTCAGCTAGGCGTCGAAGAGATTTCCGATGATATTAAGACCAACAAACCCATTTTCAATATTTCCAAAATTTATATGGATGCTTTTGTTCAGCAAACTACGGCGGCTGGAGAACGTTATCCGGAAGTGAATAGAGCCATCACCAATGCCATTGAAAAAGGTACCCTAGTTATGAATTATTTCGGTCATGGTGGGGAAGACGGACTCGCAGCTGAACGGGTTGTAGACAAACCGCAGATTCAAGAGTTTGTGAATCCGAAGACGCTTCCCTTATTTATTACCATTACTTGTGAATATTCAAGATTTGACAATCCGGCACGAATAACGGCGGGCGAATTGACCTTTTGGAATCGCAATGGAGGTGCTGCCAGTATGATCACGACTACCAGAGAGGTTTTTATTTCAAACGGACAAAACTTTAACAAACAGATGATGGGGGTTTTACTGGCATACAACGGTGAAGAATATTCCATTGCTGAGAGTTTGATGCGTACCAAAAATCAGTTCAGTAGTTCGCAGAAATACTTTATTTATTATTTCGGTGATCCTGCCATGAACTTGGCAATCCCAAAACCCAATGTTCGCATTACGCGAATGAATGATACTGATATCACGCAATCCATAGATACCATTAAGGCATTATCAAAAATTAAGTTTGAAGGTATTGTCGTCGATGAAAACAACAATCCACTGCCAAACTTCAACGGAACACTATCTACCACGATTTTCGACAAACCAATCGATAAAACGACATTACTCAATGATGGCGTCGGATCGGCCTTGACTTTTGATACACAGGATAGTAAGATATTTCGCGGAAAGTCATCCATAGAGAATGGAAGCTTTAGCTTTGATTTTATTGTTCCTAAGGATATTAAAATTGCTTTCGGAAAGGGCAAACTGAGCTTCTACGCCGAAAACGGAACAGAGGACAAAGGCGGATTCAATTTCGACGTGATTGTTGGGGGAATTAACGAGAATGCACCTGAAGATACGGCGGGTCCAGAGATTCAGTTGTTTATGAACGACGAATCCTTCTTGGATGGAGGAAATACCAATTCGTCGCCAAATTTGATTGCCGTGCTCAAAGATCCGAGTGGAATTAACACTTCCATTACTGCCGTTGATCACGATATTGTGGCCATATTGGATGGTGATACCAACAATCCGATTGTCTTGAATGACTTTTATCAAACGGAATTGAACGACTTTACCAGCGGTAAAGTGAATTATATTCTGCGGAATCTCGAAGAAGGTCCGCATACCCTAACTTTAAAAGCTTGGGATACCTACAATAATTCATCCGAAGCAACGTTAAACTTTGTTGTGGTGAGTGATGCTACTATGAATTTGGAGAACGTTTTAAACTATCCGAATCCCTTTGTAAATTACACCGAGTTTTGGTTCAATCACAACAAACCAAACGAACCATTAGAAGTTCAAGTTCAAATCTTTACTGTTTCTGGGAAGTTGGTAAAAACCATCAATCAGAATGTGCAAACCACGGGAAATTTATCTCGCGGAATCACATGGAACGGTTTGGATGATTTCGGACAAAAAATAGGAAAAGGCGTATACGTCTACAAACTAAGAGTAAAATCAACTATTAGCAATCTCGTTTCTGAGAAGTATGAAAAGCTTGTCATACTTCAATAAAAAATGAGTATTTTGCTTCAAACTAACAAAAACAATGAGAAAAATTATTCTTTTTAGTGC
>CAYFJL010000005.1:0-38161 GCA_964343335.1 uncultured Polaribacter sp.
GACCACGACGAGACTTTCATACGTTCTGTAGTAATTGATTTTGAAGTTTAAGAAGTCCCAAATTGGAAATTCGAGGGATACATCTCCTCTCCATCGGAAATTATCACTGTCTTGCAACGAAGGTTGAAAATAGAACTCATGTTTCAACACCATTTTGTTTTCAAAGAATTGATATTCTCCTTGTAACCAAAGTGTAGAACGCCAAGTATTGATTGCGGTAAAGCCATCGTAATCGTCTATTTTAAAATCCGTCGTTTGAAACTCCGTATGCTCATATTCTCCAGTCAAGGACATGTTCAACTTCGTTTTTTTCTTGTCTAGGAATTTAAAGGAAAGTCCACCTCCCACGATGTAACGATAGTCAATCTGACGTCTAAAATTGGTGCTGAAAAATGCCAAGGCTAACGGATGAACTCGTTTACTCGGATTGATATTCAAGAAATTCAAACTCAAAATATCTTCGTCGGCCTTAACGCGACCAAACTCTTGCAATACATAGGAATTCTGAGAACGGAAACGAAGGTCTTTAGAGGGGGAATAATCCACCTTGCCTGCTGCTCGGAAAATTAAGGTTTCCACATTACCTCCTTGCCAAAATCCAGTCAATGACAAATCAGTCTTAAATCGAATAGAATCCCTTTCTTTTAGTTGCGCAGTAAGACTCAATGAAAACAAAATGAAAAGCACTACAACAAATCTCATATCAAGTTCATTTTAACGGCGCAAAAATAAGTCAATGATGAATGAAATGCTGTACTATTTTAACCAAAAATAGTATTGGATTACCTGTTAAAGTGCTGAAGTAGTCTTATTTCTTGTCCAAATCAGGCAACACAAACTCCTCTAAAATGGATCTTTTTGCCATCATCTTTTCAATGTCCTCTGTAGTTCTAGGAGCCTCTCCTGACAAGTTGATGGGTTTCCCATCAGTCACTAAAATATCGTCTTCAATTCGCACACCAATACCCCACCATTTTTTATCACACGGACTTCCTTCTGGAATGTAAATTCCTGGTTCCATGGTGACTACCATGTTCTTCTGAAACTTTTGATAGTTCCCTGGATCATGAACATCTAATCCAATATGGTGCGAGGTTCCATGCGGAAAATAATCGTGCTTGGCATCTGGCGAATCGATAATACCCAATTTTGCGAGACCCTTATTAATAATTTTTCTGGCGATTTGAACCGGAGCTTGCATGCTCTCTCCAATCACATATTTGGCAATCCCAGCTTCTTGTGCCTCATACACCAAGTCATAAATGGCTTTTTGTTCTGTAGTAAATTTTCCATTCGCAGGAATTGTACGTGTCACATCGGCCGTGTAGCCTCGATATTCTGCACCCAAATCCATCAGAACTAGATCCGTACCCAATTTGGTTTTATTGTTTTCTATATAATGTAAAATACAACCATTGTTTCCTGCTCCAACGATGGAAGGATATCCTTCATACTCGGCTCCATATTTCTTGTAAACAAATTCATGGATTCCTTGTACTTCAGTTTCAGACATATTTGGCTTCATGGCCTTCATCACTTCAACCTGACCGATTGCCGAAATACGAACGGCCTTTATCAACAGCTTTAACTCTTCTTCTGTTTTTACCTCACGGAGCGTGGCCATTTGATCGGGAATGAAAGAGATATCAATATTAGTACCAGCCTGCAAGGCTAAAATCACGCTTTTCTGCACATCTTTCGCCAATTCATCGGAAGAGGCCTTCAGGTATTTTTGAATGTATGGATCCTTCTTTAGGGCCGGAATTCTGTATTGGTATTGTTTGATGATGGCAACTATTCGAGATCGCTGTTCTACTGGCGTTTCTCGGATGTAATTGTAAAAAGTATTTATTACAGGAGGCAATAACAATTCCGGATTGTATGCTGCTTTTTTCTTAAAGCTTTTTACCAAATCGAGCATATCAATGCGCTCTCTGGTATCTCGGTAGTCATCTTTGAATTTCCCATCAATATAAACTTTATCAAAAGCTTTCAAATCGATTTCAGCTTGGATAAAATCCTCTCCATTCATGGCAGTAGTAAACCCGAGTTCCTCTTTTGCTCCTTCTACTCCCAATCGAACACCATCCCATTGCTCTCTTCTTTTATCCTTTTCTTGAACATAGAGAATTTCATTGTAGGTATCCCCTTTCGCATCCGTCTGCATATCCGAATAAATCAACAACACAGCATTGGGCTCACGATAACCCGTTAAATAGTAGAAATTTGGGTCTTGATGATAGACGTAATCCACATCATTCGCACGATTACGCACCGGATTGGCAAAGAAAGCTGCTACGGAATTTTTTGGCATTTTAGCACGAAATAAATCCCGACGCTCTTTATGAAACTCCTTTGAAAGGTAATCAGTGGGAGTCCATTTTTGGGCAAAGGCAACTGAAGCAATACTTAGAAAGAAAATAAATAATAGATGATTTCTCATTAAAAATCGAATTAGTATTTCACAAATGTAAGAACTACGAGTGGTTCCTTCAAACTGGAGTTTTGAAATCTGTATGAGATTGATTTGATCAATTTATATATCTAAACTAAATCGATTTCTTCATTTGAATTTCATTAAATTTGCATCACTAAAAAATTAACTCAAATTTTATGAAGAATACTGCTTTAACTCACGTTCATGAAGCATTAGGAGCAAAGATGGTGCCATTTGCAGGATACAACATGCCTGTACAATATGAAGGCGTAACTGTTGAACATCAAACCGTTCGAGAGGGTGTTGGTGTTTTTGATGTAAGTCATATGGGCGAATTTCTTGTTGAAGGAGAAAATGCCTTGGCTTTACTTCAAAAGGTGACCTCAAACGATGTTTCTAAATTAGAAATTGGAGATGCCCAGTATTCTTGCTTTCCGAATGAAAATAACGGTATTGTTGATGATTTGATTTGCTACAGAGTAAAAGAACTTACCTATTTGTTGGTTGTTAATGCGAGCAACATTGATAAGGATTGGGATTGGATCAGCAAACACAACGAAGGGATTGGTGCCGAATTGAAAAACATCTCTGACAATTACTCATTATTGGCCATTCAGGGACCAAAGGCTGTTGAGGCTATGCAAAGTTTGACTTCCATTGACCTTGAAGAGATTCCTTTCTATAAATTTAAAGTGGCCGATTTTGCGGGTGTAGAATACGCAATCATCTCAGCAACTGGATATACGGGTTCAGGCGGATTTGAAATCTATGTGAAGAACGAAGAAGTCGAAACCGTTTGGAATAAGGTTTTTGAAGCAGGTAAAGATTGGGGAATTAAGCCTATCGGATTGGCAGCCAGAGATACGCTCAGATTAGAGATGGGTTACTGTTTGTATGGTAATGATATCAATGATACCACCTCTCCAATTGAAGCAGGATTAGGATGGATTACTAAATTCACGAAGGATTTCATCAACAAGGAAAATCTATTGTCTCAAAAAGAACACGGTGTTTCAAGACGATTAGTTGCTTTTGAAATGACCGAACGCGGCATTCCAAGAAATGGGTATGATATTGTAGATGGTGAAGGAAACAACATCGGAAATGTTACTTCAGGAACCATGAGTCCGTCTTTAAGCAAGGGAATTGGTTTAGGATATGTAAACGTTCCGCATCACAAAAGAGACAATGAAATTTTTATTCAGGTGCGTAAAAAGCAAATACCTGCTAAAATTGTACGACTTCCATTTTATAAAGGATAACATCAAAAACAGCTTTCGAGCTGTTTTTTTTTATCTCAATGAATTTTTTGATATTCGTCTTCAATGAAAATTGTAAAACTCTTTTCCCTTATTCTCGTATTACTAACGTTCAAAGCCCTTGGTCAAAGTGCTTCCACGGTTGAAAATAACATGCAATGGATTCAGTATTATACGACTACCGATCTAAATGATCGTTGGGTGTTTCAACTGGATGCAGGGTATCGATTACAGAATTCATTCGAAAATAAAGTGGGTTACATTGCAAGAACGGCAATATCGTTCAAAGAAAGTTCGAAATGGTCTTACGCAGCCGGATTGGGGTATTTGGGCGGTTATCAAAATGATATATTAACGCGACACGAGATTAGGCCGCATCAAGAAATCAATTTTAAAACCCGGTGGAACAAATTGGGAATCAGCAATCGACTAAGAATCGAAGAACGCTTTTTATTCAATGACAATGGTCCAAATACCTTTAATGTTCGATTTCGATACAATCTAATGTTTCGTCTTAAACTATTTGATTGGGCTGCCCAAAAAAATCGGTTTGATTTGAATTTTGGAAATGAAATTTTTCTTCAAGCATGGAACCAGGATGTCAATACAAGTTTCCAACAGAATAGGGTCATGATTAGTCCGACTCTTGTTGTAGACAACCTCTCATTCGGACTCACTTTCACCAAACAATTGACAGTAGTTAGAAATGGACTTTACAGAGATAGTGATTTGATTTGGCTGCAAATACGACATCATTTCTCCAACTAAATTCAATCTTTGCTTTTTAAATTAATTGTACCTTTCAATTCGAAAGACAAATTTTATGAAGTGCTTTTCTATTCGATATTCAACAATCCTACTTTTTGTTTTAGCCATCGCTCTACAAGCATGCAATACCCCCAATTCAAAACAGCATAAAAACATGAAAAATAAAAAGAAAACATACCAACTTTTATGGGAAGATAATTTTGATGGAAACCAATTAAATTTAGAGAATTGGAACCGCCAGGTGGAACCGGCGGGTCGTTTTAATGAGGAATGGCAACGTTATACGGCTTCCGAAAATAACGCCTATGTCAAAGATGGGAATCTTATTATTGAAGCCATTCATGAAAGTAGCAAACACGGACATAATCAATATTCTTCGGCTAGATTGAATACTGCTCAAAAATTTGAATTTACATTCGGTAAAGTAGTTGCTCGTATGAAACTACCCCAAGGAAAAGGAATCTGGCCAGCCTTTTGGATGTTGGGTGCCAATATTGATGAAAATGGAGGTGACACACCTTGGCCATTTACAGGCGAGATAGATATTTTAGAGCTTTGGGGAACCGTTAGTGATGCCGAAATTGAGGCCAATTTACATTTTGCCGATAAAGATGGGAAACATGATATGATGGGAGCCAAAGGCTATCAACTTGAAGAAGGTATTTTTGCCGATGATTTTCATGAATTTGAATTGGAATGGACACCTAAAGAACTTATTTGGAGGGTGGATGGAAATGAATTTGCAAGAAAAGATATTAGTGAACCAATCTATGATGCCTTTCGAAAGGATTTTTTCCTACTCTTAAACATTGCTGTTGGAGGAACTCACGCAGGTAGACCTGATAATACGACTACATTTCCCCAACGAATGTATGCAGATTGGGTGAAGGTATATCAATTGAAATAATCTAATCAATCAAAACCAATGGACAAGTGGCTACAATCCATCAAATTAGAAGGTCAATTAGTTCGAATGGAACTGTTGCAATCAAATCACGTCAAAGCTTTATCGAATGCCGTCGAAGATGGAAAGCTATGGGAGCTATATTTTACCTCTGCTCCTCATCCAACCGAAACCCAACAGTATGTTGATACAGCCATTCAAGAATTTAACGATAGACGCTCCTACCCTTTTGTTGTCATCAATAAGCTTGACAATTCCATTATCGGAACGACACGCTATATGAACATTGATCACTCCAACAAGCGATTGGAAATCGGTACAACCTGGTATTCGAAATCAATGCAACGAACGGGTGTCAATACCGAGTGTAAGTTATTATTATTACAACATGCCTTTGAAACTTTGGGATGTATTGCTGTTGAATTTCGGACACATCACGAAAATAAGCAATCTCAAAAAGCTATAGAGCGATTGGGAGCATCCTTAGACGGAATCCTAAGGAATCATAAGTATGATAAAAACGGTAACTTGAGGAATACCTTCGTGTATTCCATTCTTCAGTCAGAATGGCCTCAAGTGAAGGAATCCTTGATTTCTAAAATGAATAAATCCTATTAATTCATGGAGATTATCAAAGCCGTACCTTCGGATGCAAAAGCATTGACTGAATTAACCATGCGCTCTAAAGACTTCTGGAATTACGGAATTGAGCTCATAGAATCCTGGCGAGAAGAATTGACGATCACACCACATTTCATTGAAGACACAGAGGTCTATAAACTTCAATCCCATGATGGTATATTAGGATTTTATGCTTATTCCTTTCAACAAGAAAGAACTGTAAAACTCGAATTCTTATTCATAGAACCCAATGAAATTGGGAAGGGCATTGGAAAACTACTGATAAATGACTTTTTAAAACGGCTAAAATCGACCAAAACAAAAAGAATCCTATTGGATGCCGATCCGAATGCGGAAGAATTCTACCAGAAATTCGGATTTCAAAGCGTTGGGAAACTCGCTAGTTCCATCGAAGGTCGGTATTTGCCGATAATGGAATATTTATTTAACTAATTGCAATTCCTCTCCGTCCAAAGGGATGTGAAACCGTTCTGATAACCCTGAAGCCAATACAGCCCTTTGCAGCCCTGCTCTGTTGACCGTACAATGGTCTAAAGCTTCTAAATGAACTGCAATCACATTTGAATTTGTTGCATAATTGCCCACATCAATGGTTTCTGATGCATCCATCAAAATTAAATCAGACTCAAAACCTGGAATAAAAGCGCCTCCAGAATTGGTGACAATGTAAGCAGGATTGTATTTGTCGATGGCTTGTTTCACCTTTTCATTGAAAATACTATCACCAATGATATACACACTTGGTTCTCCTTCTGATTCCAAGACAAATCCGGATACATTCCCCATGTGCTTTTCAATTTCTCCCCTACCGTGATTACCACCTGTTCGTGTAATGGAAACTCCGTTGAATTCGATATTCGATTCAATTTCAGTTACTTGGATAAAACCTGATTCGGTGATGCGGGATAAATCTCCTGGCTGACAAAAAATAGGAAGGTCTTTTTGCAGCAGTTCTCTTGCGGCATCATCAAAATGGTCTTTGTGCAAATGAGAAACCAAAACTACATCAACATCCGATAAGACATCCTCCAACGACATTGGTAGGGCGGAAATAGGATTGTCAGCGAGATTTCCATAAGACTCAAACGAACCTTTTTCACCAAGCATTGGGTCAATCAAAAACGTAACCTCGTTAAAACGAATTTTAAGTGTTGCATTGCGAATCAGTTGAAAAGTTGCCATTGGTATCTATTTTCAGCAAAGATATTACAAAGAGAGGTCATGCAAAAAGCCCTAGGCGACAACCTAGGGCTTTAAACAAATTGAGTACACAAGATTAGTTTCTCATTATAGCTGCCTGAGCCGCTGAAACTCTAGCGATCGGCACTCTATAAGGCGAACAACTCACGTAGTTCATATTTACATTTTCACAAAATTCTATTGATTCTGGGTTACCTCCGTGTTCTCCACAAATTCCGACTTTTAAATTCGATTTTGTAGTACGCCCTCTTTCGGTTCCCATTTCTACCAATTGACCAACTCCTTCTCTATCCAATACTTCAAATGGATCGGCTCTTAACACCCCTTTATCAATATAGGTTTGTAGGAATTTACTAGAGTCATCTCTAGAGAATCCAAAGGTCATTTGAGTAAGGTCATTCGTTCCGAAGGAGAAGAAATCGGCATGCTCTGCCATTTCTTCTGCACGAAGAATTGCTCTTGGTGTTTCAATCATGGTTCCGACTGAATATTCAACGGTATCGCCTTCTTTGTCAAACACTTGCTTTGCCGTTTCGTCCACAATATTTCGTTGCAGTATAAACTCTTCAACAGTACTTACAAGCGGAATCATAATTTCAGGCTTGGTGGTAATTCCCTCTTTTTTCAGATTGATGGCTGCCTCAATAATGGCTCTAACCTGCATTTCAGTAATTTCTGGATAGGTATTGCCCAAACGACAACCTCTGTGTCCCAACATCGGATTAAACTCTTCCAATTCGGCTACTTTGTTCTTCACAGCACTCAAGGAAATGTGTAGGTCTTCTGCCAATTCTTTTTGAGTTGCTAATTGGTGAGGAACGAATTCGTGTAATGGTGGATCCAATAATCGAATGGTTACTGGCAATCCGGCCATTTCTTTAAATAAGCCTTCAAAGTCTTCACGTTGCATTGGTAATAATTCGTCCAATGCTTGTCTTCTACCCTTCACGGTATCTGCTAAAATCATTTCACGCATTACCTTGATACGATCTACTTCGAAGAACATATGTTCTGTTCTTGCCAAACCGACACCTTTGGCTCCAAAATTTCTGGCCACCTTAGCATCTCTTGGTGTATCCGCATTTGCACGTACGTCTAATCTTGCAAAGGTATCAGCCAAATTCATCAATTTTGCAAAGTCCCCACTTAATTCAGGTTCTTTGGTTTTTACTTTTCCATCAATAATATTACCTGTAGATCCGTTGATGGATATCCAGTCGCCTTCGTGGAATTCTTGATCACCAACCATTAAGGTTCTCGTTTTGTAATTGATTTTTAATGCCCCGGCGCCAGAAACACAACATTTCCCCATTCCTCTTGCCACAACAGCAGCGTGAGAAGTCATACCACCTCTGGCAGTTACGATACCCTTAGCGATATTCATACCTTCTACATCTTCTGGAGAAGTTTCGATACGCACTAAAATGGAATGTTTGTATTTGTCGGCTTCATCAGCAAAAAAGACGATTTTACCTGTTGCTGCCCCTGGAGAAGCAGGAAGTCCTTGTGCAATGACGTCAGCATTTTTCAATGCAGCTGGATCAAAGATCGGGTGAAGTAATTCATCCAATTTATTTGGTTCAATGCGCATTAAAGCTGTTTGTTCATCAATAAGTCCTTCTTCCAAGGAATCCATGGCAATTTTGACCATGGCTGCCCCTGTACGTTTTCCGTTTCTTGTTTGTAAAATCCAAAGTTTTCCTTGCTGAATGGTAAACTCCATGTCTTGCATGTCATGGTAATGGTTTTCCAAACGATCTTGATATTCGTACAATTCGTTGTACAATTCTGGCATTAACTCTTCTAAAGACGGATATTTTTCAATTCGTTCTTCTTCCGTGATTTGAGCAAGCTTCGCCCATCGTTGAGAACCTTCTTTGGTTATTTGTTGTGGTGTTCGAACACCTGCAACTACGTCTTCACCTTGAGCATTGATCAAATATTCCCCATTAAAAATGTTTTCACCGGTACCGGCATCTCTTGTAAAACAAACACCTGTGGCTGAATCGTCACCCATATTACCAAAAACCATGGCTTGCACATTCACTGCAGTACCCCACTCTTCAGGATATCCATTCATTTTGCGGTAATACACTGCTCTATCTTTATTCCAAGAGTCAAATACGGCCAAAATAGCTCCCCAAAGTTGATCCCATGGATTGGTAGGGAAATTCTTACCTGTTCTTTTTAGTACGATGTCTTTAAAGTCAAACACCAAATCTTGTAAATCCTGAACCGTAAATTCCGTATCTAGGGCGATTCTTCTCTTTTGTTTTAAGTGATCGATTACTTCCTCGAAAGGATCTAAGTCAGCCTTCGTTTCTGGAGAAATACCCAAAACAACCGTACTATACATTTGGATGAATCGACGGTAGGAATCCCAAACGAATCGTTCGTTTCCTGTTAATTCGATCAATCCGCCCAATGATTCATCATTCAATCCCAGATTCAATACGGTATCCATCATCCCCGGCATCGAAACACGTGCTCCAGATCTAACGGACAACAACAATGGTCTTTCTACATCACCAAAAACGCTATCCATTGTTAATTCAATTTTTTCAATGGCTGCTCTTACGTCTTCTTCAATCTTTGTCAAAACTGCTTCCGCACCCTTTTGTGTGTAAAGGGTACACATTTCAGTCGTAATTGTAAATCCAGGAGGCACCGGAATTCCAATCCGACTCATTTCGGCCAAATTAGCTCCTTTACCACCCAATAAATTCTTCATTTCCTTCTTGCCTTCAGAGTCTGTATCCCCGAAGGTGTAAACGCTCATGTTTTTCTCTACTAGCGTACTCATTATTTGTAATTTAAGTTAATTTATAAAACGAATCTAAAGTATTGTGAATAAAGGCCGTAACCTATGACATAAGTCATACTTTAAGAAGAAAAGATGATTGATATTATGCTTAGTTTAAGATTTCTATAACCTCTTTAAAAGACTCCATACAGTACCTTTGTAAGCTCTTAAAAAACGCATCGACAAATACGAATATGGAACAGCTATTTTTAGATAAAATTTATGCTTCTCATAGTCAACCGAAGGATCTTCCTGGCGTTGATGAAATTGAAGAGTTCATCAATCACTTGCTACAGTTTTTATTTCCTGAATGGAATGACAAACGTTTGAAGAATCGATTTGATGTAGAAGTTGAATTCAACATCCTAAAAAGACAATTTACCCTACTCCTTCAACAAACGAGTTCTTGCAGTGAATTGAATCATGAAGGCTGTTGCAATCAATTTTTTGAAGCGCTGCCAAAAGTGTATGAAATGTGCTTGGAAGATTGTGAGGCCATTCTACATGGTGATCCTGCCGCAACAGACCGCAAAGAGGTGATTCGTTCTTACCCTGGGTTTCTAGCCATTGTTATATACCGAATTGCCAATGCGATTTACCGGGTTGGCATTCCCTATATACCAAGAATCTTCTCCGAAATAGCTCATTCTAGAACCGGGATTGAAATTCATCCTGGAGCGAGCATCGGACATCGATTTTGCATTGATCACGGAACCGGACTCGTCATTGGAGAAACAACCGAAATCGGTGATGATGTGAAAATCTATCAAGGAGTAACCTTAGGTGCATTGAGTGTGAAAAAGGAATTAGCAAAGAAAAAGCGACACCCAACCATTGGAAATAAGGTGGTTATATACGCGAATGCGACCATATTAGGCGGACAAACAGTGATCGGGGAAGGAAGTATCATTGGCGGTGGTGTTTGGATCACAGAAAGCGTTGAACCTTATTCCAAGATATACAATACCAATATTAACAATCCCGTAATTTAGATGTTATGATCGCTTCTCATATCGGACAACTCATAGGAAATACACCACTCGTTCAAATCAACTTAGCTGGAATTCCGCCTCATGTTACATTATACGGAAAGTTAGAAGGAAATAATCCCGCTGGAAGTGTAAAGGATAGACCTGCCTATTATATGATTACAAAGGCTTTGGAGTCTGGGCTGATTGATGAAAACTCCAAACTTATTGAAGCTACCAGTGGAAATACGGGAATCGCCTTGGCCATGGTTGCTGCTACCCTCGGAATCGACATTACCCTTGTAATGCCGGCAAACGCCACAGCTGAAAGAGTAGACACCATGAAGGCTTACGGAGCCAAAGTGATTCTAACAGATGCAAGCAAGAGTATTGAATACTCGAGGGCATTGGCCGAGGAGAAAGTAAATCAAGAAGGATATGTCATGCTGAATCAGTTTGGGAACCTCAATAATCCGCTTGCCCATTACGAAACAACAGGTCCGGAAATTTGGAAAGATACCAAAGGAAAAATCACACATTTTGTGGCTACCATGGGAACTACTGGGACGATCATGGGAACTTCTCGATTCTTAAAAGAACAAAACGAGAATATTTCAATAATTGGTGTGCAACCTGAAGAAGGTGCCAAGATACCTGGAATTAGAAAGTGGTCAGACGCTTACCTGCCCTCGATATACGATCCGAAGAACATTGATGAAATTCGATTGGTGGGACAAGAAGATGCGCTTCAAGCCTCTAGAACCCTGGCCAAAGACTTCGGAATATTTGCTGGAATGAGCAGTGGTGGCTCGGTATATACGGCTTATCAAATCGCTAAAAGTATTCCGGAAGATCAAAAAGCCTGTATTGTTTGCATCATTTGTGATCGTGGCGATCGATACTTGAGTTCACCCCTTTACAATTCGGGGGAATAAGGAGCAGACTACTATTTTTTTTCGTAAATTGGTGTTAATCGATAAGCAACGATTTGAACCTATGGAAGAACGACTCATTTCCAGAAAGAAACCCAGTTACCCGATTTCAGAAAAACTATCAGCATACCTTACCGACCACGGAAGGAATATCAAGATTCCAATTTTCTATGACGATTTATTGCGGTTTCAAGGAGCTATTGAAATTTTTGATGACAAAGGGAATGATACCCTTTGGGTAAGTTGCTACTATTCAGAGTTTGAACGCGAGGAAATCCACAATAGTTTAAAGCTGATGTATTCCATTCTTCATGCAGATGGTAGTGATTCAATATTGCCCTATCTAACCATTGACACCATTGACTTTTGCACCTTTGGAAATACAAAACCTTTTCGAATTAAGGTTCGAAATATATTAAATGACAACTACATTTATTTGTACGTTAAAAAAGCGGATGCCTCTCGAATTTACGGATTGGAACTCGAACATCTACTATCTCCGAATATCATCAACTTCTTGGTTCACAAAGACACGTTGATCGAAGAACATATCTCTGGAATTCCTGGAGATACTTACATCAAGGAACATTTAGAAACCATTACAGAGCAGGACAAAAGAGCGCTGGCAAAGGAGTTTGTCAAATTCAACGAGCGCTGCTTTATCCGTCTGTTGGCCGATATGCGTTCTTATAATTATGTGATTGTCATCACTTTTGACTTTGACAGAAAGCAATATCGTATTCGTGCGGTAGACTTTGATCAGCAGAGTTATGAAGGAAATCCGCGGGTTTACAAACCACAATTTTTAAAAGAAAACAATCCTTTTGTCAACATGACCCTAGATGTTTTGGCAGATGAGTCTATTGAGCAATACGAAAAAGAAGAACGTTCTTTGTTAGCAAAAAGAGCCAATAGCAATAAGGTTCGTTTACAGCAGTTGGTCAAATGTATGAAGCAGGATGATATTTCTACGCCAGAAAAGACAGATCAGCTGAAAATGGGGCTTTTTGAACTAACAGGTGATGTAAACTTCAAAAAATCGGAATCCATGGGTGAATTACTGGAATCAGCCTTAGATTTCATCGTGAGAAACTACAAGAACGAGAATCCCTACATTATTAAATAGATCAGAACTGTAAATGTCTTTTAAGTGTATCATTTTTGATTGTGATGGCGTTTTAGTGGATAGTGAACCCATTGCCAATAAAATGTTGATCGAGATGGCGGATGAATTGGGTGTGTCTATTACCATAGATTTTGCTATTGATCATTTCGTTGGAAAGTCCTTATATACCTGTATGGAAGTCATTGAAAATCTTGGTGGAATTCAATTACCACCTAACTTTGAGAAAGAATTTAGAAAAAGATCTTTTGAACGATTTGAGCGAGAATTACAACCGATTCCCGGAATTAAGGAATTGGTTTCTTCTTTAGAAATTCCTTTTTGTGTGGCTTCTAGCGGTCCATTGAATAAAATCGAGTTGAATTTGAAAATCACTGGACTCTACTCCTATTTTAAGGATAAGATCTTTAGCTGTTACCAGGTTCAAAAGTGGAAACCAGAACCTGATGTTTTTCTTTTGGCAGCCAAAACCATGGGATATCTACCAGAAGATTGTTTGGTAATTGAAGACAGTATTGCGGGAATCAAAGCTGCTCAAAATGGAGGGTTTCCAGTTATTGCCTATGAAAATGATTTCAATAAAAAATTAATCAAAAATCTAGAGCTAAAAAAAATAGGTGAAATAAAAGACTTGTTTGACCTTCTAAAATAGAAGTGTTATTTTTACTCAAAATCCATCGAATTGAAAGAAAATTTCAGAAAGAATTACTCCTATATTTTTGAAGAAGAATTGCTTCAAGAAATTGAATCCTTAGCCGTTTATAAGGAGTTTAAGGAAAATGATATCATCATCGATATCGACCATTATATTGTTTCCATCCCTTTAGTTTTAGAGGGTGCCATAAAAATTCTTAGACAAGACGATCAAGGCAATGAAATCATTCTTTATTTTATTGAACGTGGAGATACCTGTGCCATGACCCTTTCTTGTTGCATGGGACAAACAAAGAGTAAAATTAGAGCGGTTGCGGAAACCGATACATCTCTCTTTATGATTCCCAAGCAAAAAATGAAGGAATGGTTGACCAAATACAATACTTGGCAAGAATTCATTCTACAAAGTTATCATGGCCGGATGCAGGAATTCTTAGAAGCTTTAGATACATTGGCATTTCTAAATATGGACATGCGATTGCTCAAATACCTTCGTGATAAGGCCATGGTTATTGGAAACGATGAATTGACGACCACCCACAAGGAAATCGCCGAAGACTTACATACTTCTCGAGTAGTGATTTCTCGATTGCTGAAAGGATTAGAAAAAGACAACAAGATTAGTCTGAATCGAAATCAAATCAAAGTCATTGACCTCTAGCCTATTGTAACAATTGTTACTGTCTACAAACCTCAATCAAAGTATCTTTATGTAAAAATTTAGATATGAGATTTCTGTTCATTTTAGTATTGGCTTTTTTGGTTTCCTGTAAGGATACGAAAGCCCCCGATTATTCCAAAAAGAATTCGAAATCAACATTGGCAAAAAATCATCCTGGTGAAAGACTTCTAAAAGCCCAATGTTATGCTTGTCATAATCCAGCTACTCCGCATGAAGGTCGACTTGCTCCGCCGATGATTGCCATCAAAAAACACTATATCAATGATGAAACTACAAAAGAAGATTTCATCAATGAAGTGGTTTCGTTCACCATCAATCCGTCTGAAGAAAATGCAAAACTGCACGGTGCTGTAAAACGGTTTGGTTTGATGCCCAAACAGTTTTTTAAAGAGGAAGATGTAAAACAAATCGCTGAATACCTTTTCGATTATGAGATTGAGGAACCAAAATGGTTTCAAGAACATCATAATGGTGAAAAAGGAAAAGGAAAACATCAAAAGCAAAAAAGAAAACGAAGAGGTAAAAACAACAAAGAAATCGGTTATAGCATTGCCTCAAAAACAAAACAAGAATTGGCTAAAAACCTCATTGGAACCATCCAACAGGAAGGTACCCTTGCAGCCCTAAAGTTCTGTAATGTTGAGGCTTATCCGATAACTAACAACATGGCTAAAGAATTAAACGCTACCATTAAAAGGGTCTCTAATAAACCAAGAAATCCTAATAATAAGGCAAATCAAGAGGAATCAGAATACATTCAGCAGTTTCAAAACAACATCAATAATGGTGAAGATTACGAACCTATCGTCAAAAATTTAGCGCAAGGGAAGACTCGATTTTATGCACCCATTGTCACCAATCAATTGTGTTTACAATGCCATGGGAAACCCGATACACAAATTGAACCTCAGACCTTGGCTACCATTAAAGAGTTGTATCCAAAAGATTTGGCTGTTGGATATGATGTAAATCAAGTAAGAGGGCTTTGGCAAATAACATTTTAAGAACAAATCATGAGTACATTTCAACAAATCATACAATCTGAAAAACCTGTTTTAATTGACTTCTTCGCAGAATGGTGCGGACCTTGTAAAATGATGTCACCCATTCTAAAAGAAGTGAAGGAAGAATTAAAGGACGATATTACAATTTTGAAGATTGATGTAGATAAAAATCAACGACTAGCGGCTCAGCACAATGTGAGAGGAGTACCTACCCTAGCCATATTTAAAAACGGGCAACTACTTTGGAGAGAATCTGGGGTATTTTATAAAAATGACCTGGTCAAGGTTATTCATAGTTTTATTCATAATTAATTTTTAGTTTAATTGGTTAAATAAGAAGGCCTCGATTTTATCGGGGTCTTTTTTTTTTAACCGTAACAAAAGTTACAAAACACTGTAACCATTGTTACTGCCGTCGCCATTCATCCGTAATAATTTTGTTTGAAATTAAAAACGGATTCTATGAATTACAAACTATTCATTTTTAGTCTTTTTATTTCACTTTTTACCTGGAGTCAAGAACCACAAACACTTGATCTTATGGACTTTCTTCAGAGAGTGAAAAGTGAGAATATTCAATTAAAAAGATCGGTTCAGGAGATTGAGCAGGTAAAAGCAGATTATTTACAATCCAACGCTTTGTTTCTTCCGAATATTACCGCATCTCATACGGCTATGCTGACTACCAATCCACTTATGGCATTTGGTTCTAAGCTGAATCAGGGAATTTTAACGCAAAATGATTTTAACCCCAATCTATTAAATAATCCAGTGGCAACTCGAAACTTTGCTACCGTCCTCCAAATTGAGCAACCCCTACTCAATGCTGACGGTTTGTATCAAAGAAAAGCCGCTAAAAACGCTTGGGAAGCTACAAAGCTCCAAGTAATCAGAAAAAATGAATACCTAATCATTGAGTCGAAGAAGGCTTATATGCAGTTGCAACTAACCTATAAAGGCTTGGAAGTTCTTGAGAAGGCCAATAAGCTTTTAAATGGCTTGAAAAAGCAAACTCAAGATTTTTATGAAGAAGGATTGATTCAGAAATCTGATGTTTTGGCGATTGAAATACGAGGTTTGGAAATTGAGAATTCCATTCAGACTTCCAAGAGTCAAATCGTAAATCTGTCAAATTACCTCTCCTTTCTAATGAATACAAAAACTGGCGTTGTTTATCAGCCGTCTAAAGAGATCAACGAAGTGAATGGTGAGTTAGACTTGGCCCAATCACTCTCTTTGAATCGAGCTGACATTCGTGCCATGGAACATGCAACAAATAGCAGAAAGAACATGCTGCAATCAGAAAAGTTAAGTTTTTTACCAAGATTGAATGCATTTGGTAGCTATGAACTTTATGACGATCAAATCTTTCAAGGTGATGCCAATGGATATGTCATTGGCGCACAATTAAAGTGGGATATCTTCAAGGGTAGTAAGCGCCTTGCAAAGATTCAGAAATCCAAAGCCGCTTTTGAAGAGTCGAAACTAGCATTTGACGAATACAAAATGCAAAGTCAGTTAGAATTGAGTAAAACCCAACAACTATTGGCCGATGCCAAACGAAGCGTACAATTATCAAAATTAAGTGTCGAACAATCTGAGGAAGTACTTCGGATCAAGACAAATCGATTCAAAGAAGGTTTGGAAAAAACAAGTGACGTATTGCAAGCCGAAACGAAGGTTTCTGAAAAACGACTCGCTTACTATCAAGCCATTTATCAATACAATACCATCAGCAATTATTTAGAATTTTTAACCAAAGAAAATTAAAATGAAATCACGATACAGCATAACACTACTTGCCCTTTTTGGCTTCATAGTTTCATGTTCAACTCCGAAAACTGAAAATCAGCAGAATGACAAGTCAATTAGCGTGGAAGTAGCCACCGTCGAAAACACCAACAGTAATCAATCTATTGAAATTAGCGGTACCGTTCAAGGTGTAAACAATGCAACCATCAGTACGAGAATCATGGGTATTGTCACTGACGTACCTGTAAAAGTTGGCGACTATGTAAAGAAAGGCAACCTATTGCTTTCTATTGACAATAAAGACGTTAAGGCACAATTGGCACAAGCAAAAGCCAATTTAGTTCGTGCCGAAGCACATTTTGAAAATGTAAAAAAGAACTACAATCGCTTTTCAAATCTTTTCAAAAAGAAAAGTGCCACACAAAAAGAATTGGATGACATCACTACACAATTAAAAGCCGCAAAATCACAATTAAATATGGCTGAAGAATCTGTGAATCAGGTAGAAGCCCAGCTGTCCTATTCAGATGTTCGAGCACCTTTTGATGGTGTCATCACATCCATACAGATAAAAAGTGGAAGCCTTGCGAATCCGGGTATGCCCCTATTAGCTATCGAGGAAAATAGAAATTTTGAAGTTAGGGGAACGGTTTCAGAATCAGATATTTTCAAAGTAAAAGCGAATCAAATAGTTACTATTGAAATACCAGCAATGAATAAAACCCTTGAGGGTAGAATTTCTGAATTAGGGAGTTCATCTACCAATTTAGGAGGTCAATACGAAATGATTGTTTCGATTCCCAAGATGGACCATATGTACTCCGGAATGTATGCCAAAGTGCATATTCCTAATGAAAGTACTGGGAATTCCTCGATTTTCATACCAAAAAAGGTATTGATTCAAAAAGGTCAATTGACAGGCTTGTATACTCTCAGTGAATCAAATACGGCAATTTTACGATGGATTCAAACTGGTCAAGAAATTGGCCAGAAAGTAGAAGTTGTTGCTGGCTTAAAAGCCGGAGAAACTTATGTAGTAAAGAGTAGTGAAAAACTATTCAATGGATCTAAAGTAACTGTAAATCAATAAGCTATGAAAGACGGATTAGCAGGTAAAATAGCAAGAGGATTTCTAACCTCAAAGCTGACGGTATTGTTAATGATTGTTTTTATGATCATTGGCGTTTATAGTTCATTTCTCATTCCTAGAGAAGAAGAACCTCAAATCGATGTGCCCATGGCAGATATCTTCGTAGGATATCCTGGGGCAAGTCCGAAAGAGGTTGAATCTAGAGTGGTGAAACCATTAGAAAAGATTATATCCAACATCAAAGGAGTGGAATATGTCTATGCAACCGCCATGAAAGATCAGGCCATGGTAATTGTCCAATTCTATGTTGGAGAAGACATTGAACGCTCCTTTGTAAAACTCTATAATGAGATTAGCAAACACATGGATCTCATGCCCAAAGGTGTTACCCTACCTTTAGTAAAAACCAGAGCCATTGACGATGTTCCAATGCTAGGACTTACCCTGTGGAGCGAAACGTATTCTGATTTTCAGTTGAGCAATCTCGCTCAAGAATTAACCAATGAAATTGAGAAAATTAATGATGTAGCCATCACGAAGAAAATTGGCGGACGCGAACGTCAGATTCAAATCGAATTAGATAAAGACAAACTTTCAGCGCGAGGTTTACAGGTTTTAGAAATTGCTCAAAACATCAAGGCCAACCACAGTCAAATGACCTCTGGCAGTTTTAAAAAGGCCGATGAAGAGTTTTTGGTTTCGACCGGAAAATTTCTTCAAAGTAAAACTGATGTTGAAAATTTAATTGTAGGAACTCAGAATAATCAGCCTGTATATTTAAAACAAGTAGCTATTGTGACTGATGGCCCTGAAGTCCCAAAAAACTATGTGAATCATGGATTCGGTGGGGCAAGTATCAAAAAAGAAACTTTTAAAGCTGAGTATCCTGCAGTGACGCTATCCGTAGCCAAACGAAAAGGAGCCGATGCGATGAAGATATCGGATGTTATTTTGAACAAAGTAGAACGTTTAAAGTCCACTTTAATTCCGAATGACGTACATGTTGAAATTACAAGAAACTATGGCGAAACAGCCTCTCAAAAAGTATCAGAACTCCTACTCCACCTTATCGGAGCAATTGTTGCGGTTACCTTGGTAGTGATGCTTGCCATGGGATGGCGAGGTGGACTGGTTGTATTTTTATCGGTCCCAATTACCTTCGCATTAACCCTATTGAGTTATTATCTACTTGATTATACTTTGAACCGAATCACCCTGTTTGCCTTGGTATTTGTCACTGGGATTGTCGTGGATGACTCCATTATCATCGCCGAAAATATGCATCGTCACTTCAAAATGAAACGCTTGCCTTTCAAGCAGGCTGCTATTTATGCCATTAACGAAGTTGGAAATCCGACCATATTAGCAACCTTTACGGTGATTGCATCCGTATTACCCATGGCCTTTGTATCTGGATTGATGGGGCCATATATGAGTCCGATGCCCATTGGTGCATCCATTGCCATGATCCTTTCTCTATTTGTGGCCTTGACAATTACCCCATACTTGGGTTATTTATTCCTTCGTGAAAAAGGATCGTCTGAATCAAAAGAATCTGGAAACGAGCATGAGATTGAAAGAAACTTCATTTTCAGGCTCTATGAAAAACTAGAAAAGCCACTCATCGAGAACAAAAAGAAAAGGTGGGCCTTTCTAGGTGTTACAGTCATCCTTCTTTTGGGATCGATGGTCATGTTCTTCACAAAAGATGTTGCTGTTAAGATGCTTCCTTTTGATAATAAGAATGAATTCCAAGTAGTCATTGACATGCCCGAAGGCACCACGTTAGAACGCACTGCTGTGGTAACCCAAGAAATTGCCCAATTCTTAACCAATAGAACTGAAGTAACCCATTATCAAAGCTATGTAGGAACTTCTGCTCCCATTACTTTCAACGGTTTGGTGCGTCATTACGACTTGCGCGGCGGATCTAACATGGCTGACATTCAAGTGAATTTAATTGACAAACACAATCGATCGGAACAGAGTCATGATATTGCCAAACTCTTCCGACCCGAAATTCAGCGAATTGCTCAAAAATTTGGAGCGAATGTCAAAATCGTCGAAGTTCCACCTGGACCGCCGGTATTATCCACCATTGTGGCGGAAGTTTATGGACCAGATTATGACCAACAAATTGAAGTTGCGAAAAAGGTTAGAAACATCCTCGAAAATACAGCGGATGTAGTTGATACCGATTGGATGGTTGAAGCTCCCCAAAAAGAATTTGAACTGGTTGTGAATAAAGACAAAGCGATGCGATATGGAATTGCACCTCAGCAAATTACCCATACCATCAGAACGGTTTTATCTGAGGATGCCATTGCGTATTTGTATAATGAAAAAGCCTATCAGAACATTCCGATCATTTTTGATGTTTCCAACGCACAAAAGTCATCCATAGAACAGTTGATGAATTTTACCTTGAAATCTGCTCAAGGAATCATGATTCCGATTTCAGATATGGTCACTGTACAGGAAAAAGTAACGGATAAAAGCATTTATCGTAAGAATCAAAAACGAGTAGTTTACATTATGGCCGACATGGCTGGCGAATTGGAAAGTCCTGTTTATGCGATTCTAGGAATGACCGATAAATTGAATCAAATTGAACTACCCAAAGGATATAGCATCAATGAATTGTATGCCAGTCAGCCTGATTTTGAAGAGGAATTTACGGTAAAATGGGATGGTGAATGGCAAATTACCCTCGAAGTATTTCGGGATTTGGGAATTGCTTTCCTAGGGGTGATCGTCATCATTTACATGCTCATTGTAGGATGGTTTCAAAACTTTAAAGCTCCAGTAGTCATGATGGTGGCGATACCATTATCCTTAGTTGGAATCGTCCTTGGTCATTGGTTGATGGGTGCTTTCTTTACCGCCACTTCCTTTATTGGTATGATTGCCTTAGCGGGAATCATGGTTCGGAATTCGGTATTATTAATTGACTTTGTCAATTTAAGATTGGCAGACGGTATTCCTTTCAAGCAAGCGGTCATCGAAGCAGGTGCAGTGAGAACCACTCCGATTCTCTTAACTGCAGGAACCGTTGTGATTGGCGCCTTTGTGATCTTGTTTGATCCGATTTTCCAAGGATTAGCGATCTCTCTAATGGGCGGTACCATTGCTTCTACCATATTAACCTTATTGGTAGTGCCTTTGGTTTACTACATGATTGAACATAAAAACCATAAGTAATGAAATTAGTTATTGTCACAGCAGTAGAAGAATACCACAATTCTGTTTTAGAATTGTTCAAAAACTCAGGAATTGAGAGCTTTAGTAGTTCGTCAATTGACGGATACAAGAACCCTTCACTGATTTCCATGAAAAGTTGGTTCCCGAGTATTAAAGGCGGCAATGAATCGCATCTGTATTTTTCTTTTACAGAAGCAGAAGCGATTCAGATGCTTTTGAAAGAAATCAGGCAATTGAATTCCGAATTGGGTTCCAATCCGATTCGCGCCATTGTCTTACCCATTGAAGAATACGTGTAAATTAAATTTAGAAAAATGATTCATAGATATATCAGAGCCATTGCAGGATTATTCACCATTATTAGTGTGATTTTGGCCATGTATGTAGACCAGAGATGGCTGTGGTTCACGGTATTTGTAGGCGCCAATTTGTTACAATCTTCCATAACCAAATGGTGTTTGATGGAAGATATTCTAAAGAAAGTTTTAAAAGTGAAGGATTAAAAGTCGCTTAAATCCGATTCATGATAAAGATTTAGCTGATTAGGTCTTATCTTTGCATTCAGTAAAATCTGACTAAAAAATATTATCATGAAAGCACATACTGCGAGTTTAATCAATGCCATTTTATTAATCACATTATCAGCTTGGGGTTATTTCTCTTCAGAGACTCCCTCTATGACTGCCTTAATTCCGACTTTCTTTGGTATCGCTTTATTGGCGATGAACAAAGGTGTTAAAAACGAAAACAAGGTCATTGCGCATATAGCTGTTTTAGTAACATTATTAATGGTATTTGGATTGATCAAACCTTTGATGGGCGCCATGGATAGAGGAGACAATGCGGCAACGATCCGAGTAGCTGTGATGTTAGTAAGTACTCTATTTGCAATGATATTCTTTGTAAGAAGCTTTATCCAAGCGCGTAAAAACAGAGCTAAATCTGAATAAACATCAGATTCAAATAATTTCAAAAATTTATTTAAACCCCATAATGTTATGAGAAAGATTTTGGTTACCATCATTCTAATGATGTACGCCTTCATTATAAATGGTCAAACAAATTTTGAAGAAGGATATTACATTGATAACAACCATCAAAAAGTATCTGGATTCATTAAGAATTATGATTGGAAAAGCAATCCATCTGAAATTGAATTCAAGAAGACATTAGAAGCCTCTGCCACTAAATTAAAGATTTCGAAAGTTTCCAAGTTTTCAATAAAAAATCAATTGGTATTTATCAGAGCTACTGTTGATATCGATAATTCTAATAATTATCTATACAATATGAGCGAATCTAGACTTCCTGAATTTGAAGAGAAGACCGTTTTTTTAAAATTAATTATTGACGGTGAAGCAGATCTTCTTCGTTATGAATCAAACAAGTTGCTTAAATTCTTTTACAGAACCAAGAATGAAAAATACCAGCCATTAGTGTTTAAGAATTACAAGAAACCGAACAATTCAATTGCCGAAAACAATCAATTTCGAATCCAACTTCAAAAGGATTTAAGATGCTCTTATATGAATTCAGCGAAATTTAAGTCCGTACGATATGTTCAAAAAGAATTAGTGAAACTATTCAATACCTATAATACATGTGTTGGTACCAAATCTATTTCTTATGTCAAGAAAAATGATAGGCAGGCACTTAATTATTCGATAAGACCAAGGTTGAATATGAATAATTTATCGATTTCTAACTCGGTAGTACCCTCTTTGGGTACCGACTTTGGTGGTTTCATTGGTTATGGATTAGGGGTTGAAATTGAATACATTCTTCCATTTAATAATAACAAATGGGCCGTTATTTTCGAGCCAACTTTTAACACATCATCTACTAATACTACGCGAGATATTCAAAATTCGGCAGGAAATTCCTTAACAAGTGAGTATACAAATAGTACCTTGGGATTGGGAATTGGCGCAAGACATTATTTCTTCTTAAATAATGACTCTAAAATCTTTACCAACTTTTCGTTTCTAATTGATTTGAGTGTAAATTCTGAAATTTCATCCATACGGACTAACAATACTGTAGCGAATACCATCGAACCTTCTGAAACAACTACCATTGGTTTAGGACTTGGTTATTCGTTCAAAAATAAATTGAGTGTCGAAATGAGATATGTTCCGAGTAAAGATCTGTTCAATAATTTCGCTGCATGGAACTCGAATTATAATTCTCTCGGATTGATTTTAGGATATAATTTATAAAAACTTAAAAGTTTTAATACTAAACGTTGAATCGGAAGTGCATCACGTCGCCATCAGCAACCACATATTCCTTCCCCTCCACACGCATTTTACCGGCTTCTTTCACTTTGGCTTCACTTCCATACGATTCGTAATCGGCATAAGAAATAGTCTCGGCACGGATGAATCCTTTTTCAAAATCGGTATGAATGACTCCGGCTGCTTGAGGCGCTGTTGAGCCAACTGGAATGGTCCAAGCTCGAACTTCTTTTTCTCCAGCTGTAAAGTAGGTTTGAAGATTCAACAGTTTGTAAGCCGAACGAATCAAACGAGACACCCCTGCTTCTTCCAGACCTAGATCATCCAAGAATAACTGACGCTCTTCGTAATCCTCTAATTCTGCAATATCAGCTTCGGTGGCAACCGCAAGTACGAGTACTTCTGCGTTTTCGTGAGCAACCGCTTCTTTTACCTGATCAACGAAAGTATTTCCAGAGACAGCCGCAGCCTCGTCTACGTTACAAACGTATAATACAGGCTTTTGCGTAATTAACTGTAAAGGCCTAACAAATTCGGCATCTTTTTCTGAAAAATTCAATCCACGCACTGATTTGCCTTCCAAAAGTGTCGCTTCAACTTTTAGCAAAACATCCAACTCAACTTGCGCTTCTTTCTGACCTGTTTTAGCGGTTCTTTTCACACGTTCCAAGCGTTTTTGAACCGTTTCTAAGTCTTTTAACTGAAGTTCGATATCAATGGTTTCTTTATCGCGAATCGGATCAACAGAACCGTCAACGTGTACAATATTGTCGTTTTCAAAACAACGCAATACATGAAGAATGGCATCGGTTTCACGGATGTTGGCAAGAAATTGATTTCCTAAACCTTCTCCCTTACTAGCTCCTTTTACCAGTCCGGCAATATCCACGATTTCCACCGTAGCAGGAATTACTTTTTGTGGGTTCACCAATTCTTCCAATTTCTCTAATCGAGAATCTGGAACATTCACCACACCTAAATTAGGTTCAATGGTACAAAATGGAAAATTTGCACTCTGTGCTTTTGCATTGGATAAGCAATTGAATAAAGTTGATTTACCAACATTTGGAAGTCCTACAATACCGGCTTTCATAGTATAAAATTAAGGCTGCAAATATAGTTCTATTCCACAAAAAATCCCGATTAATATCGGGACTTTCTAATTTATCTTTTGAATCTGTATTTTAGACTATTCATTGTGCATGAATCGTTGTTTTTCCATCAGCTCATCTTCGGTCTCAACGTGATCTTCATCGGGAACACAACAGTCAACTGGACACACAGCTGCACATTGCGGTTCCTCATGGAAACCTACACATTCTGTACATTTATCGGTAACGATAAAATAAATTTCATCAGAAACAGGCTCTTGCTCTTCATCCGCATTTACCTCATTTCCGTTTGGTAAAACGATATCACCACTCAAATCTGTACCGTCAGCATACTTCCAATCTTCGGCTCCTTCATAAATCGCTGTATTCGGACATTCCGGCTCGCATGCACCACAATTAATGCATTCATCTGTTATTATAATTGCCATCTTTTTCTTTTAGTTTACGTACCTTTGTGACTACAAAAATATAACCTAAAATAGTATCCACCAAACCGAATGAATAGTATTCAGAACAGAATCCTTGCATTTACTAAATTAGGAGACTTTTTAAGTCAATTTACCACTTCAGGAACCACAGAAAAAGAGGGAATTCCTCATAACGACCTGTTTTTTGATGGTTTCAAGCATCAACTAAAATTAGCAGGAGAAAACAACGGATGGTTTACCAAAGACAACCTTTTATTTGCTTTAGAAGGTTGGTCGAAATCACTCAGTCAAGATAATCTTGAGAAGTGGGTGGCAAATGAAAATCTTACCGAAACCAATGAAAAAGTCGTTGCTATCATTATGGCAGGGAATATCCCATTGGTTGGCTTTCATGACTTTATAAGCGTATTGATGGCAGGCCATAGTGTTTTGGTAAAACAATCTTCAAAAGACAAACACCTTCTCCCCTTTTTGGCGAAATACTTGGAGTATGTAGATTCTGATTTTAAAGGTAAAATCAGTTTTACCGAAGATCGTCTCGAAAATTACGATGCGGTGATTGCCACGGGTAGCAACAATACATCAAGGTATTTCGAGTACTATTTTAAAGATAAACCCAATATCATTCGTAAAAACCGAAACTCGGTTGCCGTATTGACAGGAAAAGAATCAAAAGAAGAGCTTGTGAGCTTGGCAGATGATGTATTCAGGTATTTCGGATTGGGTTGTAGAAGTGTGTCGAAACTCTTCGTTCCGAAAGATTATCAATTTGATGATTTCTTTGGTGGAATGTATGAGAAAAGAGAGATCATCTATAACAAAAAGTACGCGAATAACTACGATTACAACAAAGCGGTATATTTAATGAGCGAATTTGACATTCTAGAAAACGGCTTTTTAATGATTAAAGAAGATGAAAGTCATAGCTCACCAATAGCCACTGTTTTCTACGAATATTACGATAACCTAGTAGACTTAAAAATAAAACTCTATGAAGAAAGAGATCGCATTCAATGCATCGTATCCAATGGTTTCATAGAAGATGAAGTAAAATTTGGTCAGACACAATTGCCAGAATTATGGGATTATGCAGACGGAATTAATACTTTGCAGTTTTTGTCGACCCTTTAAAAGAAATTAGAAAAATGAAAAAACACAATTTTAGCGCAGGTCCATGTATTTTACCTGAATCCGTTTTGGAAAAAGCTTCTCAGGCAGTTATTGATTTCAACAACGACAACCTTTCCTTGATCGAAATTTCGCACCGAAGCAAACCGTTTGTAGATGTAATGGATAAAGCACAAGCTTTAGCCTTAGAACTACTTGGCTTGGAAAACAAGGGCTACAAAGCTTTATTTCTTCAAGGTGGTGCAAGCACGCAATTTTTAATGTCGGCCTACAATTTATTACAAAATAAGGCCGCCTACCTAAACACAGGAACTTGGTCTACAAAGGCCATCAAGGAGGCAAAATTATTAGGAGAAATTGTTGAAGTAGCTTCTTCCAAAGACAAGAACTTTAATTACATACCCAAAGGATACAGTATTCCTAGTGATGTCGATTACTTCCACTGTACCAGTAACAATACCATTTTCGGTACCCAAATAAAAGAGTTTCCAGCATTTGATGGAGTGGTTGTTTGTGACATGAGTTCAGATATTTTTTCACGTCAACTTGATTTTTCCAAATTCGGATTGATTTACGCGGGTGCTCAAAAGAATATGGGTCCGGCCGGAACAACTTTAGTCGTAGTAAGAGAAGATATTTTGGGCAAAGTAGAACGCGCCATTCCTTCTATGTTAGATTATCAAGTGCACATTGGTAAAGACAGTATGTTCAATACGCCTCCAGTGTTCCCGGTATATACTTCCATGTTGACTTTAGAGTGGTTGAAAGAGTTAGGCGGAATTAGCTTTATTGAAGAAGTGAATAATAAGAAAGCCAAATTAATGTACGAGGAAATTGACCGAAATCCACTTTTCCAAGGATTTGCAGCCGTTGAAGATAGAAGTACCATGAATGCGACATTTAACTTGGTTGACGATGCACATAAAGATCGCTTTGACAGCATGTGGAAGGAAGCCCAGATTAATGGCTTAAACGGACATCGATCAGTGGGCGGTTACAGAGCCAGCATGTATAATGCCTTACCATTGTATAGTGTGCAAGCCTTGGTTGATGTCATGCAAGAATTAGAAAGAACAGCATAAGCAAATAGGATATGAAAGTATTAGCGAACGACGGAATTTCTCAAGCGGGAATTGATATGCTAGAGAAAAACGGATTTGAAGTAATCACCACAAAAGTGGCACAGAGTCAATTAGAAAACTACATCAATGACAACCATATCGATGCTATTTTGGTTCGAAGTGCTACCCAAGTCCGACAGGAATTGATTGATGCTTGCCCGAGTATCAAATTAATTGGACGAGGCGGAGTCGGAATGGATAATATCGATGTTCAATATGCCATTGATCAAGGATTGCATGTGGTAAACACTCCTGCAGCCTCTTCACAATCGGTTGCCGAGTTGGTGTTTGCGCATTTATACGGAATGGTTCGGTTTTTACATCAATCCAATAGAGAGATGCCACTAGAAGGCGATACGCGTTTCAAAGACTTGAAAAAAACGTTTGCCAAAGGCGTAGAATTGAAAGGTAAGACCATGGGAATCATTGGATTTGGTCGCATTGGTCAGGCTGTTGCTCAAATTGCCATCGGATTAGGGATGAAAGTCGTTGCCTATGATGCATTCGTAGAAGAAGCGACCATAGAACTATCTTTTTACAATGGACAAAAATTATCATTTCCCATTGAAACCTCGACATTGGATCAAGTATTAAGCGAAGCTGATTTTGTAACACTTCACGTTCCTGCCCAAGATAAATATGTGTTAGGAAAGGAAGAATTCGAAAAAATGAAAGACGGAGCTTATTTGATCAATGCCGCTCGAGGTGGTGTAATTGACGAAGTAGCGCTGGTTAACGCGATGTCATCTGGCAAAATAGCTTTTGCTGGATTGGATGTGTTTGAGAACGAGCCTACCCCAGAAATTCAATTGTTGATGAATCCGAATCTATCTTTATCACCTCACATCGGTGCTGCTACCAATGAAGCACAGGAGAGAATCGGTGAAGAATTGGCAACTCAAATTATCAAACTTTTAAAAGAAGCATAAAAGGATTGGCAACTATCAGACCATTTAAAGCCGTTCGACCAAGCCGTGACAAAGTGGCGTTGGTGTCTTCTAAATCTTTCGAAGCATATGCGAAGGAGGAATTAGAGGCAAAGCTCGACTTTAATCCTTTTACATTTTTACACATCATTAATCCAGGTTACAAATTTCAACAGGAGGTGTCTGGAGAACAACGTTTTAAATTGGTTCATAACCGTTATCTGGAATTCAAGGAAAACAAAATTTTCGTTCAAGATGAAAAGCCTTCCTTTTATGTCTATGAATGTAGTACTGATAAAAATACCTACTGCGGAATTATAGCTGGAGCCAGTGCAGCGGATTACGAAGCCAACATCATTAAAAAACATGAAGGGACGATTTCCAAACGTGTAGCTCTTTTTGAAAACTATTTGAACATTGCTGGTTTTAATGCCGAACCCGTTTTGATCACTTACCAAGATGACGATGAATTGCTTCAAATCATTGAAAATAAGAAAACCGAAAGAGCTGAATATGAGTTCTCTACAACCGATAGGCTTTTGCATCGCTTGTGGATTGTAGATGATGAAGAAACTATTTCCAAGATCCAAGAATTATTTGCTTCAAAGGAAGCACTGTACATTGCAGACGGTCATCATCGCACCGCCTCTTCTGCCTTACTAGCAAAGAACCTCAGTAAAAGCAGATCTGACGATTCACTTGAAGCAGATCATAATTATTTTATGAGTTATTTCATTCCTGAAAGTCATTTAACCATTGATGCTTTTAATCGTTTTGTTACTGATTTAAATGGGATGTCTGCAGAGGAGTTTTTAATGAAATTGGACACTTGTTATCGCATTGAAAAAAGAGGACAACTGTTTTACAAACCTTCCAAAAAACATCATTTCGGAATGTATTTAAATGGGGAGTTTTATTCATTATACTTGCGAAAAAAACAATACAAGTTCTCAGATCAATTGAGTAAACTTGATTCTGAAATACTATACCGCACCATTCTCAATCCAATTTTGGGAATCAAGGATTTAACCAATAATGACCGAATTGGTTATACACACAATACATTAGACAATCTTTCCATCAAAACCTTAGTAGATAAAGGCACCTATAAAATTGGTTTTTCTTTAGTTCCCGCAACAGTGAAACAACTAAAAGCCATTGCTGATGCAGATCTGCAAATGCCACCGAAAACAACTTACATTCGACCAAAATTGAGAAGTGGACTAACGATGTATGAATTTTAAGTTGAAGAAAATGATTCAAGATAATTTAAAAGAAATTTTATCGGGATTGCCCGATCATGTGACGCTTGTAGCAGTATCAAAAACGAAGCCTGTATCCGATTTACAAGAAGCTTACGATGCCGGCCAACGTGTTTTTGGTGAAAATAAGGTACAAGAGATGGTTGAGAAATACGACCAACTCCCAAAGGACATTCAATGGCACATGATTGGTCATTTACAGCGCAACAAAGTTAAGTATATGGCTCATTTCGTGGATTTGATCCATGGGGTTGATAGCTTTAAAACCTTGGCTGAAATTAACAAACAGGCATCCAAACACGATCGAATCATTCGATGTTTATTGCAGGCCAAAATTGCCAAGGAAGATTCTAAATTCGGACTATCATTCGAAGAAATTTCAGACCTATTGAATAGTGATGAAGTGAAAAACTTTAAAAACGTTTCTATTGTCGGATTAATGGGAATGGCTACATTTACCGAAGATGAAGATCAAATTGCTAGCGAATTTCAATCCTTACAAGAAGCCTTTTCATCGTTGCAACCCAATCATAACCAATTACAAATTCTCTCCATGGGAATGAGTGGTGATTATCAAATCGCGATGAATCACGGTAGTAATATGGTGCGAATTGGAAGTTCCATTTTCGGGAGCAGAAACTATTTATAATCCAAATCAACACAATTGTACGCAGTACTAGATATTGAAACAACAGGAGGTAAATTCAATGAAGAAGGAATTACCGAAATTGCTATATACCAATTTGATGGTCAAGATATTACAGATCAATTTATCTCTTTGGTAAATCCGGAAAAACCTATTCAAGAATATGTAGTTAGACTCACTGGAATCAACAATAAAATGTTACGGAACGCTCCAAAATTTCACGAGGTCGCCAAGCGTATTATTGAGATCACCGAGGAATGTGTATTGGTTGCTCATAATGCTTCTTTTGATTACCGAATGTTGCAAATCGAATTCAAAAGACTTGGATATGATTATGAAAAAGACAGTATTTGCACAGTTGATTTAAGTCAATCGCTACTACCGGATGAACCCACCTATAAATTGGGGAAATTAGCGAAGAATTTGGGAATCCCTTTAAGCAATAGACATAGAGCAAGTGGAGATGCCTTGGCGACGGTACAGCTTTTTAAATTACTCTTGAACAAAGATCAAGATAAGACCATTATCAAGAAATCTGTCCAGTTTCATGACAACCGAGAAACAAAAGAAAAGTTAAAGCAATTTATTGATGAAGTCCCTTCAGAACAAGGCGTTTTTTATTTGATGGACACCAAAAAGAACGTCATTTACATGGGTAGAGGTAAGAATATGAAATCTGAATTAAATCGACTGTTCTTGAAAACTACCAAGAGAGCTAGTAAAATTCAGAAACACGCCAGTAGCATCAGGCATGAAAAAACGGGTAATGAATTATTTACTCGATTAAAGTACTTTCTTGAATTGGAAAATTTAGCGCCTAAGTACAACTTCAAAAAGGTGTTCAAACCCAATGGAATTCACTTTAACAACAATAGCTTTTTACTCATTGAAAAAGGAAGAGAAGTTGAAGAACACGCCATTGTAATGATTGAAAATCAAGAAGTTGTAAAATATGGATTCACTAATTTGGCTTACCAAGAGAATTCCCCAGAAATATTAGAAAAAGTACTTTCTCCAATTCAAAACACATCAATTGCTAACTCTATTGTTAAGAATTATTTGGACCGAAAAACACCAAAAAAGATAATCCGTTTCGACGATTGAAAATTCAATTTAAACAACGTGAACAAGGAGAACCTAAAGAGGTGACCTAGAACAAAATAAGGCACATGCCTTATTTTTTTTATTTATATTTATGGGGAATTTTGTCCAATAACATCTTAAACAATCAACAATGAAAAGAAGTTTACTTTTAACTGCCTTACTATTTTGCTCGTTAATTTCCTTCTCTCAAGAAGAATTTGGTTTCGGTTTGGAATTCGATGAGAACCTCTATGAAGAAGTTCCGCAGTCCGTGCCGTTAGTCACAAGAAGTTTTACAAAACTACCAAGGTCTTATAGTTTAAAATCTTACGCCCCTACTCCAAGAAGTCAGGGTTCACAAGGTTCTTGTGTTGGTTGGGCAACTGCATTTGGTGCGCGAACGATTTCCAATGCCATTAAAAACGGATGGAAAAACAATTTGTATAAAATCAACCAAAACGTTTTTTCTCCTGCCTATGTGTACAACAAAATTAGAGTGAATGACAAATGTCAGGGAGCTTATATCGAAAATGCCATGAAGGTATTGAATAGCACGGGTTCTGCGAAGATGATGGATTTTCCATATGACGTTAAAAACTGTACGAGAGCAGCTTCTTCCTATGTGAATTCAAAAGCAAGCAATCATAAAATTGTCTCTTTCGAAAAGCTCGCAAGATGGAACAATCCGGTGAATTTAGTTGGAAAAGTGAAAAAGGCAATTTCAGAAAAGAATCCGGTTGTGATCGGACTTTTCAAATTCTCAAGTTTAAAAACAGACTACAACAATGTGTGGATTCCGAGTAATGGAACATACGGACATGCCATGGTGGTTGTTGGATATGATGATAACAAGGCTGGCGGAGCCTTTGAAATCATGAATTCTTGGGGAACTCGTTTCGGAAGAAATGGTTTTTTCTGGATCAAGTACTCTGATTTTGCAAGACAGGTAAAAACGGCCTATGTTTTAATTGATCAAAGAGATAACAAGGGCGATTCAGATAATATCAACAACAATAATAACATCAACAATAATATTGTTGCCTATAATAAGTTGGGCGGTGAATTACAACTTCGTTTAAGCTCTGGAAACAATATGCCAATCAAATTGGCAGATGGAGCGACTCGAAACTTCAATATTGTAAGAGCTACAAAAACTACCTATAAAGTTGATAAAACCTATACTTCAGGAACACAATTCAGAATTTATTTGAAGAGCAATCAAAGAGGCTATGTATACCTAATTGGCTATGGATCAGCAGATAAATCAGTAAATAAGTTGTATCCATTTTCGAATTTTAGCGATTACTTCAATTATGTGAACAGTGAGATTGCCATTCCGAATGAAGATTACTTTATTGAATTTGACAACAATCCAGGTAGAGATATTCTTTGTGTGCTATACAGCAAGGAAAAGTTAAACATCAACGACATTGTGAGCAAAGTAAGAAATGGATCAGGCGATTTTGTTTCAAAAATGAAAAGTGCCTTGTCTTACAAAATGTTCAAAGGATCTGAAGTAAAATTCATGAAAGATAAAATTGCTTTCAATGCGTCTACAAAAAATACAAGCGCTAAGGTTGTACCTATTTTTATTGAGATGAATCACCAATAAGATTTACTATGAAAACTAAAATTATTCTTTTTCTCTCCCTCCTCTATTCATTTGCCGCCTATACACAGAGCCCGCCTTCAGGCTATAAATACGTGTATCAGGAAGAATTCAATTCCAAGGGTTCTTGGCCTGTTGGAAGTAACAGTACTCGAACTTTAGAAGTCAAGAGCGGTAAATATTATTTCCATCATAAAAAGAAAGAAGGAAATTGGAGGGTATCTACCAGAACTATCAATCTTAATCTTTCAAAAGATTTTGAATTGACCACTTCTATTCAGAAAATTTCTGGTGAGCAGGATTATGGAACCTGTTTCTTGTATGATTTCCAAGATGATAAAAATTACCGCGAATTTGCCTTTACTTCAACAGGGTATTATCGCGTTGCCCAATCAAAGAGTGGCACCTATAAGAATATCAAATCTTGGACTAAAAGTTCAAGTGTCAAAAAGGGTAATTATGCGGTTAATAACCTGAAGGTCCGCAAAACGGGTAGCAAAGTTTATTTCTACATGAATGGAACCTTCCTGTACAGCATGAATTATGAGCGCTTTATGGGTAAAAAAATGGCTATCAGACTGTATCGCAAACAGAAGGTTGCCATTAGCTATATAAGAGCTTCTCAAAAATCTTCTAGTACTTATAACAATAACTCCAACACCATATCTCATGTTTCTAAGGAAACCATCATGTTTGATGGCTATACCAATAACAAAAACGATTGGTCTACCTCGCAAAATGAAAATGTTGAGTTTGATATTCGAAACGGGAATTACTATTTCAATCATCGTAGAGAACGTGGTGGTTGGTCGTCTACCATTCCGAAATACATCAATACCTCGCGAAACTTTAAGATTCAAGCTGACATCAAAAAAGAAAGCGGTATTTTAAATAATGGATACGGAATTGTTTTTGGAAGAAAAGATTCGAACAATCAAAACTTATTTTATGTAAGCGGAAAGGGCTCCTACTCCATTAAGAACGTGCGTGATGGCAATGAAAAGTTCTTAAGAAACTGGACAACTTCAAGTGCTGTAAGAAAAGGAAATGGTGCCAATAATGTTTTAAAAGTAGTTAAAGTAGGTTCCAAATTGGAATACTACATCAACAATACCAAGGTATACACAGATTATAGCCCGAGTTTCCCAGGAGAGCGAGTGGGTTACATTGTGTACAATCGTCAGGAAATTTCAGTAGCCTATATCAGTATTGGATACCTAGATAAAAAGAACAGCAATAATAACAATAACAATTATAACAATAACAATAGTAATATTACCCAAACCATTATCAATGACAATTTCGATTCTAACAAAAATGGTTGGGCAACGGGTAGTAATGATGAAAGAAGTTTAGATATCCGCAATGGTAAGTACTTTTTCGAATACAAATCAAACAAAGGATATACGACTACCAAATCTTACTACATCAATAAAACGCGTGATTTCAAAATCGAGTCGAAAATTCAAAAGATAAATGGTACTCAGAAAAATGGATACGGAATCATTTTCGGAAGAAAGGATAAGGAAAATCAACTTCAATTTATCATTACTTCAGGCGGAAAATTTGCCATAGACAAATACGACAACAATAACTTTAGCAGCATCATCGACTGGACCTACTCCTCTGCCATCAAGCAAGGTAATTACAGTTATAATACCTTGAAAATTGAGAAGAAAGGAACGGCTTATGGATTCTATGTCAATGGAACCAAAGTGTATACCGCTTATAATTTGAACCTCTATGGGGATCGCTACGGATTCGCAATTTTCGATCCGCAAAAGATTGCTGTTGATTCCTTTACCATTGCTTATACCGATAACAAATCGACAGATTACAACGTTGATAACATCAGTAATTATACCTATAGTAATTCGGGATACCACTTTAGTGACCAGTTTACGAACAACTACAATTCTTGGTCAACCATTGATAATTCTGACTCAAAACTTTCGGTTTCTAACGGGAAATATTACATCCATAATAAGATTTCAAAGGGGAGATCTACCGACCTTCCAAAGTATATAGATACAAGTAAAGATTTTGAAATTGAAACCAAATTGGATAAGATTTCTGGTGTGACCAACTATGCATACGGACTCGTTTTTGGGAAAGGATCTTCAGGAGAATTTCGATTCTATATTTCTTCAGGAGGATGGTATAAAGTACTAAGGCATATTAATGGGAAAGAGCAAATCATTCAAAAATGGGTGAAGTCAACCAACATCAATAATGGAAACGGAAAATCCAATACCTTTAAAGTCAAAAAGGAAAAAGGATACTATAAGTTCTACATCAACAACAAGTTCTTGTTTGAAACAGAATTCGAGAATTTCTATGGAGACCGAATTGGATACTATGTATCTAACAAACAGAAAGTTGGAGTTGATTACCTAAGAGTTAAATACAACTCAACCAACAATAACAACAATAATATCTATACCAATAAAACACTTAGTTTGCCTTTGGTAGATGATTTCTTCAGCAATAAAAACGGATGGTACACAGGTAATTTTGAAAATTACAGCACTACGGTTAGCAATGGAAAAATGACCATTGATCGTAAGAAAAAAGGCGGAATTTTTGTGAGTAGAGATGTGAATATTGACACCTCTAAAGACTTCGTGATTGAAACGTCCATTACCACTCCTAAAGTTGGTACAAGCGGATTGTATGGTCTTACTTTCGGAAGAAAAAATTCTAGTAATGAATACAGCTTCTTATTAAGTACCAATGGTAGTTATTTGTATCGAAAATTCGATAATGATAAATACACCAAGATTATTCCTTTCACTAGCAATAGCGCCATCCGAACAACAACTGGATCCACCAATAAAATTAAGATTGTAAAACATGGCAATCTATTGCGATTCTACATCAACGATCAGTACATGAACGAAGCTAATTTTGAGCCTTTCTTTGGAAATAAATTCGGGTATACCGTGTACTACGAGCAGAAGATTGTTGTTGATCGATTGAGCATTAAGTACGAATCAAATACCAGCTATAACGATCCTCCTGTTGTGGTGATTACAGAACCAACAGTCGAATTGAAAAGAGGATTCAAGATTGTGGAAGCCAAGCGTATCATGGTTCGCGGTAAGGCTACTGATAATGACGGAATTTTTGAAATTACCGTAAATGGTGTGGAAGCCAATGTTACTGGCGATGGTAACTTTACGGCAAATGTACCGCTGAAATACGGTAAAAACGAATTGGTTGTTAAAGCAACAGATATAAAAGAGGCTACCTCGACGAAAACTTTTGTAATTCGAAGAAAATCGCCAGAAGTCGATGAAGTTGTTGTGAATAATACCAATAACAAGAAGACTCAAGAAAAAATTGATATCGGATTCGGAAAATACCACGCACTCATTATTGGAGTGAGTCAATACGATGATGATACTGTAGTTGATTTAAGTGGAGAACCTACCAAGGACGCGCAAGCTTTAGCGGATGTACTTTCCAGTCAGTATGGCTTTGATAAGAGCAATATAACGGTTCTTAAGAACCCAACACGAAGTGAAATTACAAGAAGTTTCTTTGAGTTGCGTAAAAAGGTAACAAGCAATGATAACCTATTGATTTTCTATGCCGGTCATGGTAATTATGATGAGGCAAGTGAACGCGGTTATTGGATGCCTGCCAATGTGAACATGGCTTATGAAGAAAACATTATTCTAAATACAGAGATCGTTTCTTACATCAAGGCCATTAAATCAAAGCATACCTTGTTAATTGCCGATGCCTGTTTTAGTGGTAGTATCTTTAAATCGAGAAACTATACAAAAGAAGAAAAGTCTGCGAAACGTAAGTACTCTTTAATGAGTAGAAAAGCAATTACAAGTGGTACCTTAAAGACGGTGCCTAACAAGAGTGTATTCATCAAATACTTATTGTCAAGATTAAAACAAAATCCAGATAAGTACCTATCAACAAGCAAGTTATTCAGCAGAATTGAAGAACCTGTTTTAAATAACAGTGATAACGTACCACAGAGAGGCGTTATTCACGGTACTGGAGATGAAGGCGGCGATTTCATTTTTATCAAACAATAATTCGCTAACCAAACTTAAAACTCCAACAATTTGTTGGAGTTTTTTTATATCTGATTTAAAAGAGAAAAATTGGTAAATTCGTGGAAGTATGAGAAAAGTTTGGGGTTTTATCCTTATCGCAATAATTATGACTACTAACTTGCATAGTCAAAAGGTAAATATCATTCCGCAACCCAATGAAATGGAAATCAAGAAGGGATTCTTCACCTTTAATCGATTATCGATTTCTTTTGATGCTGAAGCTGAGTCTGTGGCAAATTATTTTCTTGAAGAAATCAAAGGGATATCCAATAAGAACTATTCTTTATCCTCATTGCAACAGACCGAAGGAAATCAACTCATTTTTCAAAAAAAAGAAAACTTAGCCAAGGAAGAATATCATTTAATCATTGCCGAAAATGGAATTCAAATTATGGCTTCTTACCCTTCTGGATGGTTCTATGGAGTCCAAAGCCTGCTCCAGGTTTTTCACCAGTACGAGACCAATCGCGGACAAACAACAAGTTTACCACTACTAAAGATTAACGACAAACCAGCTTTTCAATGGAGGGCCTTTATGCTCGACGAAGCACGTCATTTTAAAGGCATGGATCAAGTCAAACTACTTCTTGATGAAATGGCTCATTTAAAAATGAACGTCTTTCACTGGCATCTTGTGGATGATCAAGGATGGCGTATTGAAATCAAAAAGTACCCATTATTAACCAAGGTTGGTTCTACTCGTAAAAGCACACAAATAGGTCCGAAGCAATGGGAAAGCCCGATTCAATCTGGTGAACCACACAGTGGCTTTTACACACAAGAAGAACTCAAAGAAATTATCAAATATGCTCAAGACCGATTCATAAGGGTTGTACCAGAAATTGAAATGCCTGGTCATTCAACAGCAGCTATTGCGGCCTACCCATGGTTAGGAACCTCAAAAAGGAAAATTGAAGTACCCATTAAATTTGGAGTGGGAAAGGATGTTTACGACGTGACTGCCCCTGCTGTTTATCAATTTTTGACGGATGTTTTGGATGAGGTCATGGCCATATTTCCATCCGAAGTAATACACATTGGTGGCGATGAAGTGAAGTACAATCACTGGAAAAACGCTAGATCAGTACAACGTTTTATGAGAGCCAACAAT
>CAYFJL010000006.1:0-35604 GCA_964343335.1 uncultured Polaribacter sp.
CGTCATTAAATACCTGATATTCTTCTTGCTCTCTTAAAGTGATGGTCACTTTTTCCTGTCCTTTATAAACCACTTTTTTGATTCCGATGGTGGGTGAGAAAGCGGAAATTGTTTTCGGAACCTTATTAAATTTTGCACGGAAATAACCGTTTTTGTTAGTTCTCATTCGTTGCTTCACTCCATTGACTAAAATCACTGCTCCAGGAACAGGGTTATTAGTAGCATCTTGAACATAAACCATCAACTTTACTTCAGGATTATTCTGTGAAAAAGTTGTTCCTGAAAAACTAAATAGTAGACCTAAAATGAATAATTGAATCGTTCTCATAACCAAATAATTTGCTCTTACAAAAATACATAACAGCCCTCGTTTAGTGGAAAAAATACTGTTAAAGTTACCTTCTAGAGTCCTTTTGACAAGGGTGGTTCTTTTAATTCCCTATCCTCAAAAGTTTAATTTTGAATATTAAAACGGCATTTGCCGGTATAGATCTGTAAGCCATATCTCCATAGCCAAGTTTTGAAGGAACATAAGCCCAAATTGTCCCTCCTTCTTTCAAATACATGACAGCCTCAGAAAATCCAGGTATTACCTGCCACAAACCAAAAATGAATCCATCTGTTGGAGCTTCTTCAATGACTGTTCCATCAATTAACTCCATTTTATACCATACCACGACCGAAGCATCCGAATTCGGGAATTCTCCAGTTCCTTCATCTTCGATATGATAGTATAATCCAGTAGAACTTTTGGTGGCAGTTAAATTGTTGTCAGAGAGATAATCTAAAATTTCCTGTTCATTAATTGCGTCATAATCTACTGTAGGTTCTTCATCTATTTCAGTAGCAGAGTTAGTACTACAGCCGAAAGTTAAGGCAATAATTAATAAATAAAATATCTTTTTCATTTTGACTTTTTTAGTATACTTTCTCACCATTTAAATACGTTGAAATTGCCTTGGTGGTCGGAATTTTACTTTCCTCAATTTCCATAATATTATCACTCAAAATCACGAAGTCGGCAAACTTCCCAATTTCAATACTCCCTTTTTCATTTTCCTCAAAATTGGAGTAGGCGGCCCAAATGGTCATTCCTTTTAAAGTTTCCTCTCTACTAAGTGCATTTTCCATCTGATAACCACCTTCTGGGTAGCCTTCTAAATCTTTTCTTGCCACGGCGGCATAAAAGGTTAAAAACGGACTCACTTTTTCTACAGGATAATCGGTTCCAAGTGCAACCAATCCGTAAGTATCTAATAACTTTTTAAAGGCATATCCGCCTTTGATACGTTCTGCCCCAACACGATCTTCCGCCCAATACATATCTGAAGTTGCATGGGTAGGTTGAATGGACGGAATCACATTTTCAAACAGTTCGAAATCCTTCATATCAACAATTTGCGAATGCTCATTTCTCCAACGACGATCTTTGGCGTTTACCACTTTTAATGCATCTTCATACACTTTTAATACCCAATAGTTGGCTGAATCTCCAATGGCATGGGTGTTCATTTGAAATTCGGAAGCTGCAATTTGTTTGGCGATTTCAGCGTAGCGCTCTACTGGATAAATGAGTGCACCAAAATGGTTGTCTCTATCACTATACGGTTCTTTCATGGCAGCACCACGAGATCCCAAGGCGCCGTCTCCATACACCTTAAACGAACGAACATTCAATCGATCTGTTTTATAAATTCCCTTTTGGATGTAGTAATCTAAGTTTTCTTGAGTGGCAGAAATCATAGCATAGATACGAATCTTCAAATCACCTGCTTTCTGCAAACTATCAATCAGGTTGATAGGCATTTGACCCAATCCAGCATCATCAACCGTTGTAAGTCCGTAGCTAAAGTTAATCTTTTGAGCTTCCAGCAATCCGTTTACTGCTTCGTCTCTAGTAGCGTCCGGAATTTTAATGTAATCCATGGCTCTGTCAATCAATACTCCCGTAAGTTTTCCGTTTTTAGTGATGAATTCACCACCCACTACTTTTTTCGGGAACTTGGTTTCTGATAATCCAGAGTATCTCAAGGCAGCCTCGTTTACCAATAAGGCATGTCCGTCTACTCTTCGAACAGCCACTGGTGTATTTGGAAAGGCCTTGTCAAGTTTCTCTTTGGTCGGGAATTTCTTTACTTCCCAATCATTTTGATCCCAACCACGTCCTGTGATGTAACTAGCGTTTTTCTCTTTTTTGAAATCTAACATGCGTTGAATGACTTCGTCATAGCTTTTGGTACCTTCTAGTGAAACTTTTTGCAGCTGCAATCCGAAACGAAAAAAGTGACAATGTGCGTCAATAAGACCAGGTACTATCGTTTGATTTTCTGCGTCTACAAAATTTTCAGAAGTATAGGTAGCTTGGATATCGCTATTGAACCCAACAGCAACAAACTTACCGTCTTTGACAGCAAAGGCTTCGGCTTTGTCGAAGTTGTCATTTACGGTGTAGGTATTCGAATTGATGACGATTAAATCTACATTTTCCTTGGTACATTGGGTCAAGGATAAAAGGATCGCGAATAAAAAGACTACTTTTTTCATTAGTTGGTATAAATTAAATAAGCTCCGTACATCAATAGAAACTGAAACGGAATCCTAAAAAAGGCTAGTTTTTTAGATCCGATGGCTGGCTTTTCTTTTGTGTAATCCCATATATGGACAAACAATAAAATGAAAAGCAAAATGAGGATGCCCAGAGCTGCAAGATTAGTTGTTGAGTTAAAAAATAATCCGACTCCTAGGAGAAATTCCAAAACACCAACCCCGAGATTTACGAGCTGTTTTGGAAAGACCTTCGGAATAAATGGATAAAAGAATTTGGGTTTCGCAAAATGCATCACGCCTGCGAAACAAAAGAATGCTCCGTAGATATAAGTAATGATTTGAACGGAAACTTCCATTTATGGTTTTACAGATTGGTTTTGGTATAGGTACTTGTCCATTAAATAAATAATACTCGTCATGGAAGCGCTTCCCAATTCAAGTTCACGTTTGTTGACCTTATCAAAAGTATCCCTGCTGGTATGGTGATAATCGAAATAACGTTGACTGTCAGGTCGGTACCCTACTAAGGTTACTGATTCACCTTTTAATGGAGAAATATCTGCTCCTGAGCCACCTTTTAATAGATCGTGTAATCCGTAAGGAGCAAGTAGTTTTTTCCAGCTTTGTAACAAGCCTGTATTTTTTTCATTAGCATCAATCGAGAACCCTCTTGGTGTGTGTCCACCAGCGTCTGATTCCAAACCAGCAATATGATTTTCTTTGTTTACTTTGGATAAACGAGCATATTCTTTTGCTCCTCTGGTTCCGTTTTCTTCATTCATAAAGAACACAACACGAAGGGTATTCTTCGGACGAATTCCGTTCTTCAAGAATAAATAGGCCACCTCTAAAGATTGAACAACACCAGTTCCATCATCATGTGCACCTTCACCCAAATCCCAAGAATCTAAGTGACCACCAACTACAATGATGTTCTCAGGTGTTTCCGATCCTTTTATTTCTCCAACCACATTGAAGGAAGGAGCATCAGGTAAGGTTTGACAATTTTGCTTGAAGAAAAACTTCAATTTCGGATTCTTTTTTAAATCTGCACTTAAGTTTTCTGCTGCTCTTGAACTAATGGCTGCAGCCGGAATGTACTGATCTTTTGGAATATCCCCATAACCCATGGTACCGGTATGTGGATAATCGTCAACACTGTTGGTCATCGATCGAACAATAACTCCCACGGCTCCGAATGGCCCTACTACGGAAGCACCTCGAACACGCTGTCCAACGCATCCACCATAGGCGCTAAAAGTGTTAATCAAGGTATTATCGAATGCTCCGTTGAAAAAGATGATTTTTCCCTTTGCTTTTTCTCCCAAAGCTCTTGCTTCTGCAAGATTCTTTACCTCAATAACTTCTGCAGTTACACCATTTTTTGGTGTTGGTACTGAAAATCCAAGGGCACAAACAGGTACATTTTTTCGTTGTCCGTTTACTGTGTAATAAGCCACTTCTTTATCTCCACGAACCCAATGCGGCACCATAACAGGTTGAAGCCAAACGGAATCTAAACCAACTTCTTTCATTAATTTTTCTCCCCATTCCACCGCTTGTTGAGCTTCTGGAGAGCCAGACAAACGTCCACCGATATTTTGAGTTAAGTCTCTTAACCATTCGTAAGATTGACCTTCAGTTAAAGCAGTATTGAAAAAATGCTTGATATTGGTAGAATCTATTTTCTCGTTCTTTGATAGTTGATTGGAGCTTGGTACATCTGTTTGGGTGTTTTGACATGAGACAAGCACCAAAAAAAGAAATGTTAGTTGAAATAGTTTGTTCATAAAAGTTTGTGTTTGCAAACAAAGTTAATGAACTTCAAGCGAAGTTAACCAGCTTGATATTTCTGATGTTTATAAACCTATAATGGGAATTGATTTAAAAATCAAATTTATAGCTCAGGCCGGCTGTGGCTTGAAAACCTTGTACGTTGAAATTGGTGAATTGCTGAAAACTCCCATTGATAAAGTTGTTGATTTTTAGAAATACGGTAAACTTATCGTTGAAATGATAGCCGCCGTTAAGATTGGCGTCAAGGAATCCATTTATGGTTTGTGAATCAACAATACTCGATGGATAGGTGCTCGAATACAAGGCGTCTTTCCGCGCTCCGATAAAATTCATCGAAGCAGAAGCATACCACTGATTATTCTTATACTTTGCGAAAATTGAGGCTTCAAATGGAGATAAGTTCCAGGCTTCAGCCGCATTGGTAGTTTCGAAGATCGAATAACGAATGTTTCCATTGATGGCGAGTTTTTTACTGGCTTCAAACTCTAGTTCTGCCAAAAAAGAAGTGGTAGTCACATCGTCATAAGTCACACCAAAGGAATTTCCGAATTCATATCCTTGTAAAGTGGCATTGTTTTGAATGATGGTTAGCCCATCGCTTTTGGAATTGTTTCTCACAAACAAAGCTTTGTCTTCTTCTGTTTTTCGACTGGCCTTCAAATGAAAACTAATTCGATTAGTAACCAAGGCACTTATTCCGCCAAACAAATTCAATTGTTCATTCGTTTGTGTCATGAAAAGGGTAGGAGAAACAAATGGATTATCATTGGTGAAATTCTGATAGGTGTTCGTATGTAAATCACCTGTTGCACCGCCATAAACACTTAAAGCATCTTTCACTAAAGGAAACTGGAATTGAACATCTGGATACACTAAAAAGTGTTGTAAATCATTTTCCACATCAAGTGCTAGGAAAATCTTGGTGCCCAGTTTTAGGGATAAATTCCCCAACATGAATTTATACGTAGGATTGGCATGTAAATTTAGAAATTGATATTTCTGTGCATTGGTACTTGAATAGCTTTGGTCAAATCCTCCAATGAGGTAATCCAAACCAGTGAGGATTTCAATTTCATCATAGTTCCGAACAAGGAAATCGGCTGGAAATTTGAAATTTGCTACACCTTTTCCTAAAAGCTCAGAGCTGCCAAATTGATCATTAAAATACTGAATGTCGGCATGCACATAATCTAGTTTGGAGTCTTGGAAATTGACTTCTCCCTGCAAATTAAATTGATTGTATTGTTGTTGTTCCTCGATGCGATCAATAACAAATTGTGAGAAATTAATCGCGGGAAGACCATACCAATTGAATTCACTCCTTTTGGCGGATAAACTAACTTTCCAATCGAAAAATCGTTCTTCCTGACTGTAAAAAATTTTTGAGTATGCATCTGAAAATCCACTATTAAGTTGGGTTCCTCCAATATTGTCTAAAGACGCGTTGTATCTTAAATGCAATCCGAATGCATTTGAAAATCTGGTGTTATGATGCATATAAAATTCTGCGTAGGGCGAATTATAGTTTCCGTAACCGAGGGCTACGTAGTTGTTATAAATACGTTCTTTTACACCAACATCAATTCCTTTGACAACTCCGGTTTTCGGAGTAAAAGTGGAAGCAACGGGAACTGAGAAGATGTTATAGGATAGTTTTTGTCTTCCTGATTCCTTTAAGATGGAAATTTTTGGTTGCTGTTTAATTTTCTTAGCATCCGCAATTTTCGGATTGTATTTGGTTTCGATTTCAACCACCTCAGTTTTTACGGTATCCTTTTTTTGGGAGTTATTTTGACTCCAACCAATCACCGTGAACAAACACATCATTATCAAGCTTATCTTTCTCATTTGTTTTTATTTGGAGTAGTGATTGATGTATTGGTTTTAGCCTCTTTTTCTTTGATCAATTTCAATTCAGTTTCTGCTTCTTTCACGAGTTCTTCAAATTGTGAAAAGTTCTTAATGATGTTCTCTAAGATAAATGTGGCTTGATAGGCGTCTTTCAATTTGTAATAATTTTTAGCCATTACGATATAACTCTTCACGCCCCAATATTTGTAATTGGAATATTTGGAAATCAAATCTTGAATGATACGATTAGAATCGGCATAAGCACCATCTTCAAAAGTGAACAATGCATTGTAATAAATGGCCTCGGCTTTTAGTTCACCAGTAGCTTCTTTTTCAATATTCTCAAAATACTCGCGAGCCGTATCGAGATCATTAGTTTTATAAGAAACTCGAGCGATGATGACCTTGGCATCCAAATTTAATGTTGGATCGGTCACATCTTTCGATAATACTTTTTTGGCGAATTCTAAAGCGAGCTTGTAGGATTTTGTGGTATAGTAAGCCTTCATTAAATTGCTTTGGGCAAACAAGACATTGGAAGTTTCGTAAGCTTCCTTTTCTAACTTCTCCAACCAGGGAATTGCCTCATACACATCATTCAATTCTAGGAGAATCTGTGAGGTCTTCGCTAAAGAAACTTCTCGATATTCCGTGACTCCTTCTTCTAAAACTCTTAAGAAATAAGGCTTTGCTCTTGCATACTCTTTGGTTTCAAAAAGAACATTTCCCAGGTAAAAATTAGCCTTGATGTAGTGATTGCCTTTGGGATATTTCTCTAGATAACGTTCTAGATTTCGAATGATGATTCCTTTATTGATTCCTTCTAAATAGTTTTTTTCTGCAATTCCGAAGGTAGAGTTATCAATTTCATCATCAGAGACTTTTACGAATGATAAGGTATTTACCCAACGCACATATTCGTCGAGGTTATTTTCATCGATGTAAATATTTTTCGCATTGGTAACGGCCTGTAGGGCTTCCTTGGTATTCGGGAAATCCGACGCAATACGCTTGTATTTTTCCAATGCTTTTGAATTCATATCGTCGTTGTAATAGAGCAATCCTTGACGAATTAATGTTCTTGAAACAAATGGACTTTTAGGAAATTTGGCAATCAATCGGTCATAAGCTCCATGGGCTTCAGGATGGTTTTTGATTTTGGTGTAGGTGATTCCGAGTTGGAACAAAGCATCATCCTTTAGATTGGAAACAGCGAATTCATTTACCAATTTCTTCAAGCTTTGAATCTTTTGCTCGTCCTCATTCATAAAACCATAGCTCATGGCAATTTGATAAAGGGCATAGTCTTTTCCAGAGTATTCATTATCAATAATATCCTGATAGGTCTTAATGGCCCTGGTATACTTGGTGATGGCATAATAGCTATCTGCTAATCGCATGGTTGCATCTCCTTGATAGTTGAAATCCTCCAATTTCTGTTTTAAATATCGGTTGAAGAAAGAACTCGCGTTCTCATAGTCTTTGATTTTAAAATAGGCATAAGCGATTTGATAATCTAAAAGTTGGTAATACTCAAATTCCTTGGTTGAATTTGACTGCATTTCCTTCCATTTTGAAATGGCATCTGTATATTCGCCCAATCGGTATTGTGATTCCGCCAACCAATATTTCCCTGAATTATACACCTTGGGATTCTCACTTTTTGTCGCAGTGCGCAACAAACCAAAAGCTTCGGTGAGTTTGTTTTCATTTAGTAGTTGGATACCTCGATACAAAGAAACTTCGTATACATATTTTCTGTTATTCGACGTTTTCCGTTTGCTCAAATAATCAAGTGCGCCTTTAAAATCTTGCTGATTGATGTAAGAGCTAACCACTAGGCCGTTGATTTCCTCATAATTTTTTGAGTTCGGATAATCTTTTAGGAAGTTCTGTAGGACTTGAGCTACTGGTTCGAACGGATTTCCTTCCTCGTAACTCAGTTTTGCATAGTTAAGGGCCGCATCCTCTTTGATTTTTGCATCAAAACTCATGCTGCTGGCCGATTTAAAGGCGTTTAAAGCTTCTGCTTTTTTCTCTGTATCCAGATAACATTGACCCAAATGATAATAGGCATTTTGGGCCACTGCATTTTTCTCTACAATGATTTTATTGAAATAGCGAATGGCATTTTCAAAATCGTTTTGCTTGTAATAGGCATAACCAAGAATGTAATAATCAGTATTGTTCCATTTGCCCCTTTTCCCTTTGTAGGCTTTTAGATAAGGGATGGCTTCTTCATATTTCTGAATATTGAAATAGCTCTCACCAACGATTTTTGATATCTCTGAAATGTCTTTTCGTTTCGCGTCTTTAAGAAGCTCTTCACCAACTATGATACAGCGATTGAATTTTCCGGCTTTAAAACTGATGTCTAGGAGGTAATAGGAGATTTCTGCCTTGTAGGAATCGTTATCTGCGATTTCCTTTAAGGTAGATTCTGCAATTCCGTAATCTTCAAGTTTATAGGCAATGTAACCGTAATAATACCGCGAGTCATTTCCGTATTTGCCATCATTCAATAGGGGTAAAAATTTCTCTTTTGCCAGGTCTAATCGTTTTGTCAAAAGAAATCCGTAGCCCATCTTGAAGAACATTTCGTTCTTGTTTTCTTTTGATAGGTAATCGGTATTAACTTTCTGAAACCATTTCAAGGCATGAGCTGCCTTTTTGTTGGCAAAATAGTAATTGGCAACATTGAAGAAAGCGATGTTCTTTTTATTACTATTCGGATAAGCTTCCACAAATTTTAGCACCTTATGATCAGCATCCGTTTGATTCAGTTTTACCGCACACATGGCATCATAATAGCTAGCATCAGCTTGCATTGTCGTTTTCTCTTCAGCACTATTTGCAATTTCTAGAAAGGCAAGTTGTGCCGCTGCATAAGCTTTATTATTGTAAAGTTTAAGGGCAGCATCAAATTGATTATTGACAACGGTTGGCGAATTAGATTGCTGACCGAATGAGCCATGAACAGCAATCGAAAGAAATAGAATTGAAAAAAATATGCGACTTGTTTTTACCATCAAATTTTTGTTTCGTCAAATAAATAACGAACATTTTTTAAATTTGTTGAATCGAAGTTTTAAAAATTATTATTCTAACTTTCAATTCTAACATTTAACTGCCTTTTTTGATTCACTTTTATGAGTAATTCGATATTAACCTTAACAAATGCCGATATCTATCAGAGAGATAGTTTGGTGCTGTCAAAAGTGAACTTAACCATTAATAGGGGAGATTTCTACTATCTAATCGGAAAGACAGGAAGTGGAAAGAGTAGCCTGATGAAAACATTGTATGGCGATTTACGCCTGAAGATGGGTACGGGTGAAATTGTAGGCTTCGATTTGAAGAAACTGAAAGACAATCAAATTCCTTTTTTACGAAGACGCCTCGGAATTGTTTTTCAGGATTTTAAATTACTCAGTGAAAAGACGGTTTTTCAGAATTTGGAATTCGTATTGAAAGCAACGGGTTGGAAGAAAAAAGAGGAAATCAAGGAGAAGATCAATGAGGTTCTTGAGAAAGTCGGAATGAAAGAGAAGTATTACAAAAAGGCATTTGAACTTTCAGGAGGTGAACAACAACGTGTGGCTATTGCCAGAGCCTTACTAAATGATCCAGAGCTGATTTTAGCAGATGAACCTACCGGGAATTTAGACCCTAAAACTTCCCTTGAGGTTATGGAACTACTCAACGATATTCACAAAAGCGGAAAAACGATTTTGATGGCTACCCATGACTATCAACTAATTATCAAATACAAGCACAAAGCCATTAAATGCGAAGGTGGAAAATTGTTTGAGGTGGCCCAAAATATTCCAGCTTAATGCTTTCCATACTAATTCCATCTTACGATCAAGATGTTCGTCCTTTGTTCCATGCATTGCATCGACAACTTTCAGATAGCAAATTAGATTTTGAGATTATTTGTGTCGATAATGCTTCCAAATCAGAGTTGTGTATTTCCAATAGAGAAGTCAACCACTTAAAAAATTGCCAGTATTTGGAAAATGAAAAGGACGTTGGGCGAAGTGCTATTCGAAATCAACTAGCCTCATTGGCAAAATACCCATGGATGTTGTTTCTTGATGACGATGTCATGCCAACAAACTCGACTTTTGCTAAGAATTACCTTGAAGCAATACAAAACGGGAATCAGGTCGTTTGTGGCGGACTCCGATATGAATCCGACTCACCAAAGAAAGATTTTCTTCGATATAAGTACGGTATTCGACACGAACAAGTTCCTTCTAGTATACGACAAACGAATCCCTACAAACACTTTTTAGCTTCTAATCTTCTAATTTCCAAAGAGATTTTTGATACCGTTCGATTCAATGAAAAAGTAACCAAATACGGATATGAAGATCTCTTGTTTTCTATGGATTTGAAATCCAAGGATATTTCGATTCTGCACATTGATAATCCGGTCTATCATTTAGGAATCGATAATAATTCCGTTTTCTTGAATAAAACTGAGCAAGCCTTAGAAAACATGGTGGCATTGAAGAAGAAAGGAATATTAACCAATGTTGATACAGGTATTTTTCAGACCTACCAACGTTTCAAGAAGTTTGGGATGCAAGGAATATTAAGAAATTGGAAATCCTTTTTTGGGAAGAAAGCTTTGGGAGGTTCCCTCTTCTTTTTCAATTTTTATCGGCTTTCTTACCTGTCTTTTTTATTGAAAGATATCGAGTAATTTTTGTTCTTGATTCTCCCAGATCAATTCCTTTTTTGCCACGGATAGCTTAGCAGAAAAATCTTTTTGAATCAGCTTCTGAATTTGTTCGGCGAGTGCTTTAGGGTTTCTTCGTTTTGCAATTTCGCCGATATCATGTTTTTCCACAACATTTTTCATTTCAGGCAGATCGGACACGAGTACTGGTATTTCAGCCTGAATGTAGTCAAATAATTTGTTAGGAAGAGCATAACGATAATTTAGTCCGAGGTCTTCCTCTAAACTGATGCCCAAGGCGGCATTCGGAGTTATTTTTTGCAATTCAGAGGGAGTTTTCTTACCTAAAAACTGAATTCGATCTGAGAGTTTAGCGATTTTCACCTTTTGCTTCAGTTCATCAATGATATCTCCATCGCCCACAATTACGAATTTGTAATCGGGTAAAAATTGCATGGTTTCAATCATTAATTCCAGACCCCGACCAAGATTTACAGCGCCCTGATAAAGAATAATGGGTTTACTATTCTTACCAAAATAGTTTGAATTATCACTTTGTGGAGAGTTCTTAAGTTTCGGATAGTTTTTCACGACTTCAAAGTCGACCTTAAATAGATCTACATATTCATCGGCAATGCCTTGCGAAACTGTAATTCCGAATTTTTGTTTCGGAATTAAATATCTTTCTAAGAACTGCCAAATACTTTTAGTGTTCTTTCGATCAATCAATTCAGGAATTTCACTGAAGAATTCATGACTATCAAATACCAATTTTTTTCCTGTTAGTTTGCTTACGAGATGATTGGGTAAAAGCGTATCTAAATCATTTGCCAGCAATACATCTTTTTTGCTGAAGAGTAGGATAAAGAATAGACGAATGTTAAATTCAAGATAAAAGAGAAATCCTTTATTGAACAGTAATTTGATTCTTTTTGTTGAATAAGGAAAATCAGATTGGCTACTGTTTTTGAGTTTGCGTCCAATCACCTTTACATGAAATCCGTTGGAATGAAGCGTAGCGCATACTTTTGCTACGCGTTGATCATGAGTGATGTCATTACTGACTGAAACTAAAACAGTTTTCAAAATTTACTTTTGAAGGAATTTAAGGCAAATTATGAATTTTTTGAGTAGGACTACTTCCGAAACGTAAAAAGTAGAATTGCGATGCTAATGATGATGCATGTGAGGAGTCCAAATTTTGAATTGCTTGTGGAAGCTACCAAACTACCTATTCCAATTCCGATGACAAAAAGCGCACCGATTAGTCCCAATTGCATTTTGGGAGTAAGGATAAGTTGACCAATTCTAATAGGTTTCCATTTCATTATTTCAGTTCGTTAAAGATGATTTCATCTCCAAATTCAAGCTTTGAAAGATGTCTTACGGTATTATTCCAATCGAGAGGTGTCCAATATTTAGGATACTTAATGATTACCTCTTGTCCGATCAATCGACTTTGTAATTCCTTTAAATCAAGCTTCCCATTCTCTAATCCGCGATTGATGTAATATCGTTGGGTGGTGTTATCGAGTTTGAAAACAACATCAAATCCGGCTGTTCCGTAAATCTCAGTAACTACACCTTTCGATTCTAAGGCATATTCCTCTGCTACGATTGGCACAGGTCTAAAGATAAGTACAAAGGCAATAACAAATAATAATCCGAATCCGAGGAACACTTTTTTCATGATGATTGTTTTTAGATAAAAACGAGAATTTGAAGTTTTATTACATGGTTAAAAGTCATATTCTTTGATTGTATCGTCTTCCTTGAAAATTTTGGGGTAATTATCCTTTAGATTTTGAATCATAAAATCGATAGGAACATCTTCGAAAAAACCATAATCTTTAATGTATTCCATAAATTCATCTCCATAGCTGTTGTATTGTTGTAAAAACGAATTGTTTTCGCCATCAAATTCTAAGGGTTCAACTTTGAATTTTTCACAGAGCTCTTTATTGAAAGCCGGTGACATTTTCAACCACTTTCCGTTTAGATAAACATTTACCATTCCATGAGGGGTCAATTCGTTGGTTCCAAGTTTCTTGGTCAAACTTTCAACGGCAATGTGGTTTTTTACCTTCCCAAGATGCAGTCTCGCAGGAATGTCTAAGGCTCTTAAACAGGTGATAAGTACAATGGATTTCTCAATGCAATTCCCAGAATCTCTTTTGGCTATTTCACTGGCTTTGTAATTCTCTTTTACAAAACTGATTTTAAAAGGATTGTAACGCCAATGATCACGGACAAAATTGTACAGTCCGATTGTGATTTCCTTTTTTGAAAGAGAACTTGATTGAAAATCAGCAATGATATCTTGAATTTCCTTGCTTTGGGTATCGAAGAAAAATGTGGTTTCTGAATATTTCATGGGGAAATAATGAAAACAAAAATAAAAAATAAAACCCTGCCAAGAATTTCTAAGTAGGGTATAAATATCTGGAAATCTTGACGCTAATTTTGGCTGTTCTTGACGTGCCGAAATTGCGAATCAAAATACCTTGCAATTAGGAGATTAATCTTTTATTTCTAAAGGCAATCCCAGAACCAGATTTGAGGAATCTTTCAAAATCATAAGCCTTCATTTTTTCTTTAAAATAGGAAACATGAATCAACGCGACAGGAAGTCTTTGAGCTGTATATTTTACTTCCCCTGATTCATGCGCTCTTAAGCGATTTTGAATATTTCTAGTAAAACCTGTGTAATGTGTTTTATCAGAGCATCTTAGTATATACACTGCATACGGTAATATCATAACATTTTTTGTGCTAAGATAAAGGATTCTCGTTTTTTTGGACGTGTCCACCGAAGCTTGCAGTGTCGGTAGAAAAGCTATTAAATTGTTGTGAAAAGTTAAAAAAGAGCTCTCCTCCGCTTAAAGCTTCGGAGAGCGTAGGTGGAGACGCCGAGAATCGAACTCGGGTCCAAACAAGCAGCTCAAAAGCTTTCTACATACTTAGTTTTTGTTTGGTTTTCGATGAAAAGCTGATCAAAAACCACCTACTTTTCACTTAGCTTCTAAAATTTCGAAAACCTATCGAAGCTATAGATTCTCTATGTTTACTTTTACGATGCCCAAAAGTAAAACGCCGTAAACCAGGGCTTTTTGTGGACATTTAGCTTGTACACCTTGTGTACCGAGGCCAATCTTACTATAATTCAGATTATGCAGCTAAAGCGTAGTTATCTTCGCCGTTTATAGTTTTGAAATAAGTTTTACAAGTATTCATTTCACTCCTTGGTATGCTTACAATTTTACTGACCTTGCTGTCAAAACCAGTCGTCCCCAATTGGTTTCTTTGCAATTCTTTTTCAAAGAACGGAAGGCAAAAGTATAAAAATCGATGTTATCTTTGTACCTACATCAAATAATATCAATTTCTATACCACATCCTATGAAATTCGGAATCATCAAAGAGCGTAAAAATCCACCTGATAAAAGAGTTGTTTTCTCACCAAATAAATTAGTTGAGCTTCAAGAACAATTCCCTAATGCTGAGGTAGTTGTGGAGAGTTCTGATATCCGAACATTCTCAGATGAAGCGTATAGTCAACATGGAATTAAAGTGGTTGACGATTTGTCAGACTGCGATGTTTTGTTAGGTGTCAAAGAGGTGCCATTAGATCATCTCATTCCGAATAAGAAGTACTTCTTTTTTAGTCACACGATCAAGAAACAACCGTACAATAGAAAACTATTACAAACGGTTCTCTCAAAAAATATTGAACTGTATGATCATGAGGTGATTGTTGCTAAAAACGGATTCCGATTGATCGGATTCGGAAGGTATGCAGGTATTGTTGGTGCCTACAACGGATTTAGAGCAATAGGATTGCATCAAAATAGTTTTGAACTTCCGAAAGCAGAACACCTCGAAAATCAAGCTCAATTGATTGATCAATTGCGGGGAATAGAATTGTCCAATCTAAAGATTTTATTAACTGGGGTTGGAAAGGTTGCCAAGGGTGCTCAAGAAATGTTGAATGCCATGAATATTCAAAAGGTAGGTGTTGAGGCTTATCTAAATGAGGAGTTTCAAAAACCGGTGTATTGTATGATTGACGTGTTAGATTATAACAAACGAAAGGACGGGCAAGTGATTAATAATCTTGACTTTTACAATCATCCAGAGGTCTATGATTCTGACTTTTTTAGATTTGCGAAGGTGACTGATTTTTTCATAGCTGGTCATTTTTTTGGAGATGGTTCGCCCTTCCTATTTACTCGTGAAGATGCGAAACAGCCTGAATTCAATATCAAATATGTGGCAGATATTTCCTGTGATATTGATGGTCCTGTAGCTTCCACGATTAGACCTTCTACGATTGAAGACCCTATCTATGGATATGATCCTCAGACAGAGAAGGAGGTTCATTATAGAGATGAAAACGCAATGGTAGTTATGGCGGTTGATAATTTACCGTGCGAATTGCCAAGAGATGCGAGTGAAGGGTTTGGAGAGATGTTTTTACAATCTGTCATTCCAGCATTTTTTAATGATGATGAAGACGGAATTTTAGAAAGAGCCCAAATCACTCAAAACGGAAAACTAACCGAACGTTTTTCCTTTTTGCAAGATTACGTTGATGGCAATGAATAGGTAATTACTTCTTATTAATGCCCTTGGTGATATAGGCTACTCCCAATAGTAAAGTTGATGCATACCAGTAACCCGGAATTAAAATACAAACAAATGCAAGAAGTATGCAAAGTCCCGGTATGAGTAAGACTTCTTTAGGAGTATGACGCTGTAAGATACTGTGTATTGCAAAACCAATTAAAAAGGTGGGAGCTACATAAATTGTTAACCCCTGAGCTTGCAATACATAAAGAACACTAAGTAAACCAATAAAAAACAGCACAAATAGAAGCGCCGATTTTTTATTTCTTTCATTCCATAAAGGCGAGCCGATTTTACGGGCATTGGATAATCCTTTTACATAAAGCGTTAAGACCGAGAAAATAAAAGTAGCAGCGATTAAAATTTGCACAAACAATTCAATTTGGTCTTGAGATAATTGGTTTGCCGTATAGCTATCAATTAAATATCCATCCAAACTACTTTTAATCAGATATGCTGCGAGCAATAGATAAATCCCTATCTGGATGGAGGTAAATCCAGATACCCCAAAATGGTAGTTTTTTGAATCCGTTTTTTTCATAAAATCGATATCTTTAGCAAGATACGAAATGAAACCTGCCGAGCAATACATATTAAATCAACCAGAACCATTTAAGTCGATCTTGCTTCATTTGCAAATTCTCATCGAGTCTTCCTTCCCAGAAGTGCAATTAGAATACAAATGGAAAATTCCTTTTTATTATCTCGAAGGAAAGCCTTTTTGCTATTTAAATCCCTCCAAGAAAAAAGGATATGTCGATGTTGGATTTTGGCTTTCATCGCGACTCGAAAAAAACAATGAATACCTTATTACAGAGGGGAGAAAAGTTATCAAATCTCTGCGTTATTATTCGATCGATGATGTAGATGCAGAAGTATTAATATCTATTTTACGAGAGGCATTCTCTAAAAAAGAAAAAGGATTTTACAAGAGGAGTTGACTATTCAATTCGAAAGGATAGTGCATCTCGCTGATTGAAATAGATAATCAATTCTGATTGTCGCTTCGGATTTTGAATCTCTAATGTCGTTATGTCCTTTGTCCTTTTGATGATAGGTTTTTGGGCGAATCGCATCCCTTGAATTCCATATGCAATTTCGGTATCAGATGGAAGATTTTTCAGTTGTATAGAAAAGGTATCATCGGATGATTGCAATATTCCATTAGTCGGACTTAAAAGTGTTGCTTCGGTTTTGAAAAACGAATTGCTAAAGAGTGGTTGATTGAAGAACTCGTCAATACCCATGCGTCCAAATCGTAAGGTCCAAATTCGGTCTTTTGGAAAATGAGTTTTAAAAATATTTTGGTAGGGTATATCCCAATAATAAGGATTAAAATCACGTACCCATCTATTTTGAAATTCATATCCTGCGGCCCAGGTTGCATCGAGAATGATGTATCTGTTGTCAAGTTTGATGACATTCCACGCATGATTCGTTCTGCTGGGAATCTTCCCTATTTCATTGGTGTTGATTCGTACATATCCTTTGATAACATAGGCTTCCAAATTCATCAAATCGCAAATCTTCTTGAAGGATTGGGCATATTCTTCACAAACGCCAAGCTTTGTTTGAAATGCTTTGCTGATTAAATTATCTCGGATCTGTTGTAATTTCTGTAGCCGTTCTGCTTCGGATGAATAACGAAAACTCACACTTCGACGTCTTGGATTGTACAATTCCCGTAAGTTGTATCGAATGTTTTTGGACAGCCAGTAAAAAGCAGCTTTGGCCTTTTGGGTGTCTGTATCAAAATCAGTATTAATTCGATCCGCTAGTGATTCTACGTCAGAATAACTTGGATAGCGATCCACAATGGTTTCAACCTTTTGAAACTTTTGAGCTTGACTGTTCAGCGAAAAGACAATAAAAAAAACTACAAATCGACTCATATGAAGAATAAACTATGAATCAGGACAAAAATTGTTCCGAATTAATTTTTGAATCCGTTGACTACTTTTCGAATCGCAACCAGATTAGTGAGCAGTTGTTCAAGATTATCTAAATGCAACATGTTGGCACCATCGCTCTTTGCGGTCGCAGGATCAAAATGCGTTTCAATGAATAGTCCGTCCACATTATTTACCACTCCAGCTCTAGCAATAGTTTCAATCATTTCAGGTCTACCACCTGTAACTCCTGCGGTTTGGTTGGGTTGTTGTAAAGAATGCGTCACATCCAATATGGTAGGAGCAAAGGATTTCATTTCCGGGATTCCTCTAAAGTCAACAATCATATCCTGATAGCCAAACATAGTGCCTCTGTCGGTAACCCAGGCTTTGTCATTTCCAGAATCTTTTACTTTTTGAACCGCATGTTTCATGGCTCCCGGACTCATAAACTGGCCTTTTTTCAAGTTTACAACTTTGTCAGTCTTAGCCGCTGCAACCACCAAATCGGTTTGTCTTACTAAAAAAGCTGGAATTTGAAGCACATCAACATAGTTTGCTGCTCTTTGAGCATCATCCGCTTCGTGAATATCCGTAACCGTAGGAATATCAAAAGTTTCACCAACTTTTCTCAAGATTTTCAAAGCCTTTTCATCTCCAATTCCTGTGAAACTATCAATCCTACTTCGGTTTGCCTTTTTAAAGCTTCCCTTAAAGATGTACGGAATTTTTAATTCGGTTGTAATCGAAACTACCCGTTCTGCGATGCGCAAGGCCATGTCTTCGCCTTCAATAGCACAAGGACCTGCCAGAAGGAAGAAATTGTCAGATTCAGTATGTTTGATATTGGGTAGATAAGAAAGATCCATCGGTAAAATTTTGACAAAAGTAAGAAATTATATTCGCTATATTTGGTCAAAATTAAAACAGGTGAAGACAACTAAATACATAGCAATACTCGCTTTTTACGCGATTTTAATAAGTGCGAACAGCTATAGCCAAGAAACTATTAAGAAAGGTGAAATTGAGATTGATTCAACAATTGTTCGAAAACATTTGTACACGCTTTCTTCGGATAATATGATGGGAAGACGCACTGGGACTCAAGGCATTGAAAAGGCCGCTCAGTATATCGAAAATGAATTCAAAAGGATTGGATTGCAAACCTATGATACCTTACAATCTTTTCGTCAAACTTTTTCTTTTAAAAGCCGACGAACCGGTGAAGAATTGGTAGCCAGTAACCTCATTGGAATTTTACCAGGGAAATCTAGAAAAGATGAATATGTGGTCATATCTGCCCATTATGATCATTTGGGAATTCGCAAAAGAGAGAATCAAATTGATAGTATCTACAACGGAGCGAATGATAATGCCTCTGGAGTAACTGGGGTTTTGTCTTTGGCAGAATATTTTAAAAATAAGGACATCAATGAAAGAACTATTGTTTTTATTGCCTTTACCGCTGAGGAAATGGGTCTCGTGGGTTCAAGACAGTTTGGAAAAGGGATTGATGCTAGTAAATTTGTGGCCGGAATTAATTTGGAAATGATTGGAAAGACTCCGAATACTGGTCCGAATACGGCTTGGTTAACCGGATTTAATCGTTCTGATTTTGGTAAAATTGTTCAGAAAAACCTAGAAGGAAGTGGTTACAAACTATTTCCGGATCCATATGTTAAGTTTCGATTGTTCTTCCGATCTGATAATGCCTCTCTTGCGAGATTAGGCGTTCCTTCTCATACCTTTTCAACAACTCCGATTGACCGTGATAAAGATTATCACAAAGCGTCTGACGAGTTTGGGACTTTAAATGTAACGGTGATTACTCAGACGATTCAGGCAGTTGCTACCGGAACTCAAAGTATTATTGAAGGGAAAGACACACCTACACGAATTGTGATGAAAGAATAGAAATGGCATTTGATGTTCATCTTGCCGATCGCATTTCGAGGTTCTTAAAGGAATCCAATCAGAATTTTTATGAAAAGAAAATGTTGGGCGGACTTTGTTTTATGGTGAATGACAAAATGTGTGTTGGCGTTGTTAAGGATGAACTCATGGCCAGAATACATCCTGATGAATACGAAAAAGCCCTCCAACAAGAGGGCTGTTCTGAAATGAACTTCACAGGAAGACCGATGAAGGGTTATGTTTTTTTAAATAAGGATGCTATAGATTTAGATACTGACTTGGAATACTGGTTGCAATTGGCACTAGATTTTAATCCGATCGCCAAATCAAGCAAGAAAAAGTCTTAGAACCTGTAGCGCACTGCAAGGGCAACATCCGAATCTACACCGCTCAAACCGCCTGCAACACCAATCTCAGGCCTATAATCAAGCGATATTTGAATTGGAGCCTCTTCGAAGTTATATTCAATCCCGACAACCCCGGCAGCATAAATACCAGTTCCATTGGCAGAAACCAATCCACCTCCGAATCCAGCATACCAGTTGAATCTATTTTCGAGTACCCAAACCCATTGGTAGGTTGCTGTTGCCTTAAAATTGGTAAACTCGTTTGCCAAACCTAAATCAACTTCTAATCTGTTTGAATCAGTAAGTTTCATTTGGTATGAGATTTCTCCACCAACACCATTTCCGCCACCAAATCTGAGGCCAATGGCATTGTCTGATATTTCTTGTCCGAATGCGAATCCAGAAACGAATAAGGCTACAATAAGTAATTTCAATTTAGTCATAATGTTATATTTAATAATCAAAGTTATTTAAACGACAAGGTTGAATCAATATTGTTACAAACTTTTTCGAATGTAGGTTGTTAAAACCTAAAATTGACTTTATTTTTGAGTTGAATACCAGTTTATGAGAATACATTTTATTGCCATCGGAGGAAGTGCCATGCACAATCTGGCCATCGCCTTGTATAAAAAAGGATATCAAGTTACGGGAAGCGACGATACGATTCATGATCCTTCAAAAAGTAGGTTAGAGAAACATGGTCTGTTACCTGATGAATTTGGATGGTTTCCCGAGAAAATAAATGATGGTTTGGATATCATTATCCTCGGAATGCATGCGAAGTTGGATAATCCAGAGTTGTTACGCGCTCAAGAATTGGGGTTAAAAATTTATTCTTATCCTGAATTTCTTTATGAGCAGTCAAAGGATAAAACGAGGGTGGTTATCGGTGGATCTCATGGGAAGACGACCATTACCTCTATGATTTTGCATGTATTGAATTACCACGAAAGGGAGGTAGATTATATGGTGGGAGCACAATTAACCGGCTTTGATACTATGGTCCATCTCACGGAAGAAAATGAATTTATTGTCCTAGAGGGCGATGAGTATTTGAGCTCGCCAATCGACAGAAGACCAAAATTTCATTTGTATGAACCCAATATTGCCTTAATCAGCGGAATCGCGTGGGATCATATCAATGTTTTTCCAACGTTTGAAAATTACCTTGAACAATTTCAAATTTTCACCAATTCATTGGTCAATGGTGGGATTTTAGTCTACAATGAAGATGACAGCGCAGTGAAGGGAGTAGTTGAGAAAGCGACGAGTTCCATAAAAAAGTATCCTTATTCCATTCCGGATCATTTCATCGAGAATGGAACCACCTACTTAGATACACCAGAAGGAGATTTACCATTGGAAATATTCGGAGAACACAATTTGCAAAACTTAGCAGGTGCTAAGTGGATTTGTCAACATATGGGGATTGATGAAGAGGATTTTTATGAAGCAATTACCACTTTTAAAGGAGCGGATAAACGATTGGAGAAGATTGCTGAGTCCTCGTCAACAGTTGTCTTTAAAGATTTCGCACATAGTCCGAGTAAGGTAAAGGCTACGACGAAAGCAGTAAAGGACCAATATTCAGGAAGGACTTTGATTGCTTGTTTGGAGCTACATACCTATTCGAGTCTAAATGCCGAATTTTTAAAAGAATATAAAGGAGCCTTGGATGATGCTGACAAGGCTGTTGTTTTTTATTCCCCACATGCAGTTCAAATTAAGAAGTTAGAAGAAGTTTCGAGAAATCAAATAGAAGAAGCCTTTGAGCGAGATGACTTAATTATTTATACCAATCCAGATGACTTTAGCAAGTTCCTGTTTTCTGAGAATCTCGATAATTCAGCCGTTCTACTTATGAGTTCGGGTAATTATGGCGGATTGGATTTTGAAGAGGTTAAGCGTTTGGTTTAGGTTTTTTTAACCCAAATTCGATCATTCGAGCTTCTTGCCATTCTTTATCGGCGATTCTTTTGAAAAACCACTTACGATGTTCTTTGGAAATGATTGCCTTTTTTAGGACGTTAAACCGAATGTTTCTTTTTACTCTTTTTTTTGTGGATTTTAGATGTTTACGTCGTAAGGTATCATTATCCAAATACATTAGAAAAGCTTTAAAATAAGCTTTCGATTCCTTTGTAGTCTCATATTCAAGGGTCTTTACATTATTAAAAACTTCATTAGAAATCGCTAAAAAATTATTCAATGGATCAAATAATTTTTCAAATTTTGAAATGGCCTGTTTTGAACCGCATTTTTTTGACAACAGGAATACATCGTATGCGTTTCTTAGGGCTATATTTTTAAATAACTGGCCTTTATCATGGATTTGAGTCGCAATAATTGAAAGACAAAGTTGATCTCCAAATCCCAATACATGAACAACTTCAATTTTTTGAATTCGAGGGAAAATGGACGTATAATTGAATTCATCCCTAAAAGGACTCTTCGTTAGTTCTTTATGAACTTCAACAGCCGCTATTTTGTTGGGACTTGTAAGTCGTGGATAATGTCTGTGATCCAAATTTTCCAAAAGGGATGGATTCTTATTTGAATAGTTTATTTTTCTTAAAAGTTGTATGGATTTTTCATAATCCTTAATTGGAACAAGAAAATCGATATCTCCTACCATTCTTTCGGCAATGTCTTTGTAAAGTCCTTCTAATAAATTCCCAATTCCTTTTAAGAAAACGGGTTGTATGGTATGCTGAATTAGTAATCGTTGAATTTCTTTGGCTTCGCTTATTATTTGTTCATTTCTTTCACGATTCAGGGAAGTGATGTGTTCCATATAAACAATCAAATCTTGTGGTAAATGCCCTAAAAAATCTGCTCTTTTTAAATTTAGGTACAAGGCAGGAAAAACATAATGCGCCGTACTTACTTTCACCACAGCATCCCAATCAACCTCATTGTTTTTAAAACTGTTCTCAATAATTGATTTGTTGTGCGATTCATGGTTAATGGTTAAGCATTTTCCAATAAAAAACAGGGTATCTTTATAGTTCATTCCCAAAAATCTTGTTTACACATTCAATCATCTCATTATTATTTGAATAGGTTAATTCATAGCATGTAACCGAAGAAAACCAGGTAAGAAATGCTTCTACATTTTCCTTTCTGGGAGACAACCAAGAATCGGGTATCAACTTTTCAAATGCATCAAGCTTAGATATTTTCTGAACTTCAATGTCACTGCCTTCTTGATATTTAATGAAAACTAATTCGTTACACGGCAATTGCTTTTTATAATCAGTATTGTTAGGAGGTAAATATCGAACGGTTTTATTCAAACTTTCAAAATGAAACTCTGCGGCGTTTTCCAAACTCGGATAAAATGGTAATAATGTTGGTAGGCTATTCTGCTTGATGGAAATGGCCGACGGAAAAGAATACACGTTCAGATCTTCCATAGCGAAAGGAACGAAGTCGTCTGCCATACAATCAAATCCATGTGCTTGCAGTAAAGCCAAAGAAGTGCTTTTTCCATTTCCTGAATCTCCTAAAAAAAGAATACACTTATCGTTTTTAGCAACCGCAGAAGCATGAAATATTCCAATCCATTCTTTCTCCTCTTTATGATGGATTTTTTGAATGAGCTCCATGGAAAACTTTCCTTGAAAATAATGCCTGTCCTTTCGACTCCAATCACCAATAAATTTTCCATCTACGAAAAGAAAGATAAACCCATGGGAGTCGAAAACTTCAAATAGTCCGTTTGACTTTTGTACTTCTTCTGATTCCAAATGAGCAAACTTGGGATGAACAAGTGATAGTAATTCCTCATTTTCGAAACGAATTTCGAAACAATTTTTGCCGATTCTGTAGTATTTTAAGAACCTCCAGGTTGATGGTTTGGAAACATCTTTATAATCTACTTCCAAACTGGTAGTGTTATTATATTTCGGCAGGTAAATTTCTTCTTTTAGTTCGATCACAAAATCAATAGCTTTTTCATAAGGAACATCAAGCTCCGAGGCCAAGTTTTCTGCAATTTCTCGATCTAACTTTTTTTGATGAATCTCATTAATGATATTTGCCGCTCTACTTTCCAAAACAGCATACTCATTTTTGGTTTCAAACCAAACAATTGATTTGTCCTCAATGAGACGGATTACTAAATTTTCTTCATGCATTTTATGCAGATGTAAATTTCCTTAAAAAGCACTTCCTGGGTCACTCGGACTTTGAGCTTGTGCCTGTTTGGGATTCAAAATCATATAGGTTCCTAAGGCTGTGAGAGCTGCATATTTCCCATAATCGCCAATTTTTTTAATGGCCTCTTTTCTATTTATATTTTGATGAATAGGTTCTTGATTTTTCATAATAAGGGGGTAATTGATTATTTTAAAATGATTTTTTTTGTCACTCTCTTGTTCTCTGTGTTGAGATGAATGATATACATTCCTTTAGGTAGCATAGGAATGTTGATTTTGGAATTTCCGTCTGAAAAGGTTTTATCTTCAAAAACTTGTTGCCCAATTTGATTATAGAGCTTTATTGAGACAAATTCATTAAAAATTCCCTTGATAGTTAATTGATTAGATTGCTTTTGGTAAATCAGTACTTCTGGTAGTGTTGTCCCTTGAACATTTAGAGCACTCGATCGGATTCGGAGGTAGATGCGATCCCTGATTTTATTATGATTATCAACAATTTTCAATTCATTTTTGGTTTCATTGATGGCAAAAAAATCATTGGTTTTTCGATCTTCAATGAATAGTTTCACATCTTTTGGTAGGTTGCTGCTTTCCACATAGATTTTAATCTCCTTTCCGATTTCAGCGTTCATTCCAATGGGAATTATCAATTCCTCGTCAATTGTTTTTGGAAGAGACTGTAATTGATATTGTTTCCCCTGTTGATCTTGCGGTAGCTTCGAAAAGATATTCAAATCATAATTTGAGGAGGAAAATAGTTCACCATCCAAACCGATATCTAATCCTTTGGTACCTTTTTCGGAAAATTGAATTCTACAGTAGTTTTTGAAGTCATTTTGTGCAATCCACACTTTGATTTCAGATTCGGATTTATTCTTTTTCGAAGCTGGTTTATTGAGGCTCTGGTTGGATTCAGAAAAGTTGAAAGTACCACCGTCTGAATTAGCTTTTATGAAGAAGCCTTGTCCCGGTTCCAAATAAAAATTGTCATTTATATTTTTCACCTCATAAGATCCGTTTAAACCCAGGTTGGGATTCCAAATCCACAAAGTTTTTGAGTCTGAAATGACAGCTTCATTTTCAAGAAAAGTAGCACTGTTAAGGTAGGATGTATAGGGGTTCCCCAAAAGATTAAATCGATTTCCTTGATTTGAAAGAGAAATATCCACTCCGCTATTATAAGTAATTAGCGTGCCTGAAAATGAAATGGTTCCGGCTTCATTTCGTTTAACCGAGAATCCGGCACCATTATTTAGTGATAAATTTCCTCCAGCTTGCAGATAGCTCCAACTATTGTTTGCAACATTGTATATTCCAATACCTCTATTATTATTCTGACCAGATGCAATGTCATTTTCGTTCACAAAACCATCGTTGAAGGTCATGCCATTTACGGGTGATCCCATCAAGTACCAATCATTTGTTGTTAGAGCTGCGTTGTAGTTTACTTGACCAGAACTAGTTCCATCAACAATTAAAACTCCTCCGCTACTAATAGTTAATCCATCTGGTTCGTTAATGATCAAATCATTCAATCTAATTGCTGATGATGAATCAATAATTGGCGGATTACTACTATCCGAAATAGAAACGTTTGAGCTATTGTGAGGTACTCCATCACTCCAATTAGTTATCTCATTCCAAGTCGTATTTGTACCACCCAGCCAAGTGGTCGAACCACTCGTAAATGAAGTAGTGGAGAAGGGTAGTACACTTTCCCCATCTCCACTTGACCCCACCGTCGACCAATTAGAATCGTTTGATATGAGACTTAAATAATTTGAAAATGAGTTTTGGGTATTTCTTGATCCGGAATAGACGCCTCCGTCCGGAGATGCGGCAGTATCAATTACTGCAATTGTCGATTGCGTATCGAGTCCAGTATTGGTTAAGGTGGTGCCATTTCCGTCAAACGGACCAAGTTCTGAGCTATCATTTCCTATTTGCAGGGCCGCAATGTAGGTGGTCGGTGTATTTTCATCGGATCCTAAAAAGGCAATTAGCCCGTCTTTCGAACCAGATAAGGTAAATGCCCCGCTACGTGAGAGCGTTCCAACTGTTACACCGAAATTTGGGTTTCCACTATTATCAGTATCTGAAAATACCACAATTGTCCCTGGTGCAATGGTATTTCCACCCGTGTTCCAAGTAAGGGTCCCTTCGCTTCCTGATAGGCCACTAGGAGATCCCGTTCCAGTAGTTTCATCGTCAGTGATGTAAATTGTGGTATTGGCAGGTAATACTTTTAATACGACCATAGCAAAATCTCGGTCACCATCCGTATTAAAGCCAACAAAAGCCAAATCGCCTGCCGATTGACATTGTCCGTTAGTTATGTTGAATAGGAATGCTAGAAAACAGCCCAACTTCAACAGGTATAGTTTTTTCATAGTTCAATTTTTATCGAAACTATAAAAAGACTACTGTTTGATTATGTGGAAATCTGAAATGCAAAGAAAGGAAATCCGAAGAAATTAATTTTTTCGCCAGAAGAATGGCGTAAATAGAATTAATACGGTAAATAATTCCAATCGACCAATCAGCATTAAAAAAGCACAAAATATTTTCGCCGAGTTGGACAAATGGGCAAAATTATCAACCGGACTCACCGATCCTATGGCTGGTCCGATATTCCCTAGAGAGGAGGCAGACGCTCCAAGTGCTGAAACAAAGTCCAAGTCAAAAAAGGTCAAAATCACTGAAGATACAACAAAGATCAGCATATAAATAATGAAGAAAGAAATTACATTAAATACAATGTTTTGATGTACCGATTTCCCATCAAATCGAACGGGAATGATGGCATTAGGATGTAAGGCTTTTTTAAACTCTAAGAAGCTGTTTTTTAACATTACAATATGTCTTACCACTTTCACACCACCACTCGTTGAACCTGCAGATCCACCTGTGAAAAATAAGGCAAAAAAGATTCCTGTTGCAAAGAAACTCCACATGGTAAAATCGGCAGTGACAAATCCGGTTGTCGTAACCACTGAGGTTACTTGAAAAAAGGCGTGACGAACGGCGTACTCTGCTTCTCCAAATACTTTTGGATGTGCAATTGAAGTTTCCAAATTGGAATCTTGGAAGAAAAAGATAAGTGACGCAATCAATGCCGTAACACTTAATATTCCGAAGAGATAATAGCGAAACTCTTCACTTTCAAAAACCTTTTTCAACTTTCCTTTTAAGGCGAAATAGGTGAGAATGAAGTTGGTTCCAGCAATCAACATGAATATAATTACAATGTATTGCACAAAGGGCAAATGATTGTAGTGTGCTAAACTTGCATTTTTTGTAGAGAAACCACCCGTACTAACCGTGGCCATAGCATGATTGATCGCATCAAACCAATCCATGCCCGCCAATTTTAATAGGAAAAATTCAGCAAAGGTTAATACTACGTAAATTAGGTATAAACGTTTGGCCGTATCGGTGATTCGAGGATGTAATTTATCAGCAGAAGGACCGGGAGCTTCAGCTTTAAATAGCTGCATTCCTCCAATTCCTAATAAAGGTAGTATAGCAATCGTGAGAACAATAATTCCCATACCGCCAATCCAATGGGTTGCGCTTCGCCAAAAAAGAATTCCTTTTGGCATTGATTCAATATCAGTAAGGATAGAGGATCCTGTTGTAGAATATCCTGAAACGGTTTCAAACAATGCATCCACAAAATTCGGAATGGCTCCGGATAATAAATAAGGGAGCATTCCTGTAAAAGAAAGGGTTAACCAACCTAAGGTTACAATTAAAAAACCTTCCTTTTTCTGAATATTTGTACTGTCTGGTTTGTTGGCAAAATAGAGCAGCAATCCCACGAATACGGTAATGATTCCCGCATTAATGATTCCGGTTTTCTCGGGTTCATTATGATAAACGCTAAAGGGAAAAGCAATGAACATAAAGATTCCGTTTAAAATGGCGATTAAGCCTAAAAAACGATAGATAATCTTTAAGTTGAGCTTTGCCATTTTAGTTGAAAAAACTTTCTAAAGTGTGAATTGCTTCAGGCAGACAGAAGACAATGACTTTATCTTTATTCTGAATTTGAACATCCCCAAAGGACATGATCGCTTCCCCATCTCGAATAATTCCGCCAAATACGGCTTCTCGTGGGAATCGTAAGTCTTTAATAGGTTTTTGGGTAACCTTGGCACCTTCCTTCACTTCAAATTCAAACACTTCAGCATCAATGTTATGAAGATTTGCCAAGGCAAGAATCTCACCCTTGCGAATATGAGTAAAAATAGTACTAGCCGCAATCAATTTTTTATTAATCAGGGTCTCTATACCAATGGTTTTGGAAATATCAATATAGTCCATATTTTCCACCAAAGCTATGGCTTTTTTAACCCCTTTTGATTTGGCTACCAGACAGGACATTATATTGGTTTCAGAATTGTCCGTTACCGCCACAAATGCATCAGTTTCACGAATATGTTCTTCCTCCAACAACTCTAAATCCCTTCCGTCACCATTGATGATTAAAGCGTTGTTCAATTCGTCTGCAAGGTATTCAGCTTTGTCTCGATTTTTTTCAATGAGTTTTACATTGAATTTGCTCTGGCAGAGGTTTCTAGCGGTTTTTAAGCCGATACTTCCTCCCCCTAAAATCATTACATTTTTAAGTTGAATGTGCTTTTTACCAATAATCGGGTATATCTTTTCCAAGCTCGAACTCGGAACAGAAAAGTAAACTTGATCGTTCAACTGATATCTTGTATCTCCCCTTGGAATAATGGTTTGATAGTTGCCTTCTCTCCTTATGGCAATGGTAATAAAATCTACATCAGCGTATAATTCTTTTGCTTCTTTTACTGTTAAATCCAATAAAGGAGATTGATAGGTTAATGAAACACCTACAACATTAAAGATTCCGTTTTCAAAGGCGAAAGTTTCATTAAATGACGATTGATCTAAGAAGAGTTTGATTTCATCTGCTGCTAATTCCTGTGGAGAGATCATAAAATCAACTCCTAAATTCTTGAAATCGACCTCACAATCGTTCAGAAATTCAGAATTATCAACCCTTGCAATTGTTTTCTTGGCTCCCAAGGATTTTCCAATGACACAGGTGCTAATATTTGTGTGTTGGCTATCGGTAACCGCAATTAATAAGTCTGCCGAAGAAATCCCGATTTCCTTTAAAAGGCTTATTGACGTTGAATCTCCTCTCTTGGTAATTACATCTAGATGATTATTAATATAGTTGAGTTTATCACCATCTAAATCAATAATAAAAGTGTCTTGAGATTCGTAAGAAAGTAGTTTAGCTAGGTGAAATCCTACATCGCCTGCACCAGCTATGATTATTTTCATAATGAAACTAAAATATATACAAAGATAAAAAAGTTGCTTTTCTATCGACCGATTATTCTAAAATTAAACTATTTTGGACTGAAAATAGTATTGCTGAAAATGAAAAAGTTACCTATTACCTCATGGCTCCATGAGGAAAGACCCCGTGAAAAATTATTGGCAAAAGGTATTGAGAGCCTAACAGATTCAGAGCTTGTGGCCATTCTATTGGGATCTGGTTCCCGAGAAGAAAGCGCTGTTACATTGGCGCATAACATACTGCAAAGTGTCAATGGTAATATTGGAGAATTGGCTCGATTGTCTATTGAAAAACTAACCGAATTCAAAGGAATTGGTGAGGCGAAGGCTATATCAATCGTTACGGCATTGGAGTTGGGTAAAAGACGTCAAAGTGCAGCGATCAACCAAAAATCAAAAATTGGTTCGTCCCGAGATGCCTTTGCCGTTATGCAGCCCATTTTGGCGGATAAACTTCACGAAGAGTTTTGGGTTATGTATTTGAATAATTCCAACAAAATCCTTTCAAAGTTTCAATTGAGTAAAGGTGGGCTGACAGCTACCTTGGTAGATACGAGAATCCTTTTAAAAAGAGCTTTAGAGCTTTCTGCCGTAGCCATCATTATTTGTCATAATCATCCATCCGGAAAGTTACAGCCGAGTCGAGCAGATATTGAACTCACTAAAAAAATAAAGGAAGCCAGTAAAACCCTAGACATAAAACTACTAGATCACATCATAGTTACCGAAAAAACGTATTTTAGCTTTGCTGACGAGAATCACCTATGATTGTAATTTATTCCCATAAAATAACACCGCGAGTAAGGTATATTTTCAATCATATCTTCAATAGAATTCTTTCTATTCCAGTGAAGTTTACTACCGAAGTTGCCGAATTTGTGGCACATAACGGGCCTAAATTGTCCTATACTAAAGCGGCTTTGGGAGCCGAGTTTTTTATTAAGAGTCATGAATTGCTGTACGAACAAGGTGTGAGCGATTTAGATATTACGATTCAAAAGTGGGATGAGGTTCCTTGCTTTTTTGCCACCAATTTAAAATCGGCTATTCCCTTTGATATTTTCGCAGCTAGCTTTTATCTGATCTCGAGGTATGAGGAATACCTTCCGCATGTAAAAGATCAACATGGTCGGTTTACAGCTCAGGAAAGTCTTGCTTATAAGCACAAATTTCTAGAAAAACCTTTGGTAGACATCTGGGCCTACAAACTACTTGATGCCCTGAAAGAGAAGTTTCCTAATTACGAATATAAAAGTAGATCTTATCAGTTTATCTCTACTGTTGATGTCGATAATGTATTTGCCTACAAACACAAAAGCTTGGTACGAACCACAGGCGGATTCATCAATGATTTTTTTCGTTTGAAGATTATTGATTTTTGGAATCGGTTTATGGTTCTTGTCAACTTGAGGAAGGATCCATTTGATACCTTTCAAAAGATTTTAGAGACCCATAAAGAATACGATATTCGGACTATCTTTTTCTTTCTGATTGGAAATTATACTACCTATGATACCAACGTTTCGGCCTCCAAATCAAAATATAGATTGCTTATCAAAGAAATGGTCGATTATGCAGAGGTTGGATTGCATCCATCGTATTTTACCATGCAAAATCAGGCCATGTTGAAGAAAGAAAAATTACGAATGGAAGGCATTACCAATATGCCTGTATCCAAGTCTCGACAACATTACCTTCGGGTTGAATTGCCAAAAACTTATCAGCAACTCATTGATTTAGAGATTCTTGAAGATTTTTCTATGGGTTATGCCAATCATACAGGTTTTCGAGCTAGCACTTGTACACCCTTTTATTTTTATGATTTGGATTTTGAGATCCAGACACCCTTAAAAGTGTATCCTTTTGCCTTGATGGACACCACCTTGAACGATTATATGAAACTAACGCCGAAGCAGTCACTGGGTAAAATACGAGATTTGCGAAATGAGGTTCGAGCGGTGAATGGAACCTTTATCACGCTTTTCCATAATGAGAGTTTAAGTGATTACCTGCGATGGAAGGGCTGGAAAAGATTATATGAATCAATGATTAAAATCGCCACCTCACAGTATGATTCGTATTATTAGTCGAGAGGATTTAGACGTAACTAAATACGATGATTGTATAGAGAATTCTATCCAGTCGACCATATATGCCTATTCTTGGTATCTCGATATTACTTGTGATCATTGGGAAGTTTTGGTCTTAAATGATTATGAAGCGGTCATGCCGATTCCTTGGCGAAAGAAATTCAATATTAAATATGTGTATCAACCTTTATGGATTTTGGAACTGGGGATTTATTCAAAAGACCAAATAGAGGAGAAGCAGTTTCTGAAAGTTCTATTTAGAACCTATAAATACGTCAACATTCGAATGAATTTAAAAAACGATTTGAATATTCCTGTTGATTATTTTAATCGGAGAAAGATGCAGTTAATTTCTCTTGAAAGAGATTACAACTCAATAGCTCAAGACTACAATCGAAATAGGCGAAGAGATTTGATAAAAGCCAATAAGCACAATTTAGTGGAAAACTGGAATTCTAAACCAGAGCGGCTTGTATCCCTTTTTGAGCAGAATGTAGGCAAGCGTATCCAACATATTTCTGATCGAGATTACGCGAATCTCCTAACCTTAATGCACGAATGTTTGAAAAGAGGGAAAGCATATCTTCTTGAGGTTACTAATGATCAAAATCAAACGATTTCTGCTGCTTTTTTTGTTAGTCATCGCAATTCGGTGACCGAGGTGGTCTGTTCTTCAGATTTTAACAACCGTGATAATGGGGCAAATACATTTATGAATGACCGAGCGCTCCATAGATTTCATACCGAGTTTGAGCTCTTTAATTTCGGTGGGTCTTCCAGAGAAGGAATCGCAAAGTATTATGAAAGTATGGGAGGAGTTGATCATTATTATAATGAAATACATTACAATAATTTACCGTCCCTTTTAAAGTTATTTAAGCGTTAGAATGTAAAAACTTCTTAAACTTTTTCGGAACTTTTTTGTTGAATGTAATTTTTGAAAAGTCCTCCTCATAAGCTTCTTTTTCTCGAATTACTTTACACGGATTTCCACCTGAAATACAGTTGGACGGAATGTCTTTTGTGACCACCGCGTTCGCACCGATAACAACATTATTCCCAATGGTCACTCCTGGTAGAACAGTCGAATTCGCTCCAATCCATACGTTATTGCCAATAACAATTGGTTTCCCACTCACGTGTTTTCTTAAATTCTTCGGATCATGATTGGAAGAAATAATGGAAACATTCGGTCCTAATTCAATATTGCTTCCGAATTCAATTCCGTTATTGGCTTGCACATAAGTATTGATGCCATCCCCAGGATCACAGAGAATCCCCTTTTGAATGTTTTCTGGAGCTATGACTTTAGAGGTAAAGTGGACCGGCCATGCAACCTTTGGATTTAGCCTGAATAGCTTTTGCGGAATTAGGTAATGGAAGAATAAAATGTAATACCGTTGGTAGCCATATTTCGGGCGATAATACTCCGGATAAGCCCAATTTATGATCCAACCAAAAAGTAAGAAGTCAAGCCGTTTAAACATTCTATAACAGTCCTTTGAGTTTATAAAGATACCATTGTGTAACGATTTCATTGTAATCTTTGTACAATCTCTTTACTTGAAGATTCTTCTCCTTCAATTGTTTAAGCATTCCTTCCGTGACCAATTCGTAATTATTCCAATCTCTTTCATTTAATTTTTTCTCTTTGATGGATTTTAGCACCAAAGGCCTTACCGCTGATTTGACTCTGCTCAAGGATGACTTTTTTGAAGGAGATTCGAGTTGTTTTTCGAAGTTGATATTGAATTTTTCGAAGAATTCAGGGAATATTACTTCGTTGTAGATGTCATTGCTCTTTTTGAGATTTTCCGATACCGTAGAAAAGTATCTGAGAATCTCTAAATCCCAAAAAGGAAAACGGAATTCATATCCGAAGAAAGTATAGAAACTACTCGAGTTAAAAATATACTTCGCTATTCTCTCTTTGAAATTATAGTCGTCAAACGCTGAAAAATTGTCAGTTTTGTTGGATAGTTGGTATTCCTTTAAATTACTTAATATTTCCTTTTTTAATTCTTCACGATGGTGATTAGTTAAAGGATGGTTGTCGAATTTCAAGTGTAAGATGGAATCAGACATTGACGCCCTAAGCGGAAAGTTTTTCCGATACTCACTACCAAACAGGATATCGCCTGCATAACCCGGAATAAACACCGAATCCTTCGGAATCAATTGTTGTTCTTTTAAGTATTTAACCGCAAAGTATTCTTGTAGGTTGGGCATAGAATTGTAGTTCGATGCATAACGGAGATACCTATGAAATTCATCATCATTCAATGATTCGCCAACAAGTTCTTTGGTATAAGGAATAAAATACCAATTGAAGCCCAGTTTTTTAGCGACTTTTTTTGATGTTTCAATTTCGAAACTATTGGGACGACCATAGGTATAACATATGGTGTTCTCAAAGCCGTATTCTTTTAAAAAAGAGGCAATAATTCGAGAGTCATAACCACTACTTAATGGTAAAATAGGCGTTTTTCCTTTCAGTGATTTGGCCAGTCTTTTAAAACTATTTTTAAAAACCAAAGGCATGGATTCTTTGATATCCTTTATAGAAGATAACTTCGAATCACCTTTTGAATACTGAAAATTGAATCCGTTTCTTTTTAAAACCTCACTCTCAAAAACAAGAAATTCTGAACTTCTAATTTGAAAAATATTTTTAACTAGGGTCTTCTTACCATGTGTATGGTTTGAGGCCAAAAATTCAATTTCAGAAAGCGAATCAAAGTCATGATTTCCAGATTCTTTCATTAAATAGTTAACATCATCTGAAACGATCAATTCATTGTCTTGGTATGTATAAAATAAAGGAAAAGTGCGGGATGCATCACAAGCTATAATCGTGAGATTATCTACTTGAAATACAATTGAGTATGCCCCGTTTAAATCTTGAAGTTGACTTATTAGTTCATTGCTGTTTTTTGTTCTATCAAAAAATTTGAAAAGCTCCTTCTTTTCAAAATAGTCACCCCTCTCATCATAGAGGTATCCTTTGACGAAGCAATCATTATCTCCATACCATTCAAAACCTTTATGTCGCTGTAATTGAACTTTCACTCTAATAAGATTTGGAATTTACTTTTGAGATGTTTAGTAAATAAACATAGAAAATTACATTAAAGACAAAGCCCACTGCCGAGAAAAGAACTAATGAATAGATGATACTATTGAAAAAGAAATAGCCGATAAAGAGCGCCAAGAATCTTGAGATTAATAAGAAAACATCCAACACTAACATGGTTTTCTGTTTGTTCAGAACTACAATCAAAGAGTTAATTGGATTGCTCAAAAATCCGGTTAATAACCAGGGAATTAAAATTCGCGCATACAAGCCCACATCTTTCCAATTGCTCCCAAATAGATCTTCTAAAGCAAAAGAGATAAGAAATAAAGGCAGAAACAGAGCAAGGGAAAGCATCAGTAGGTTCTTTGTGGTTTTAAGAACCAATTCATAAAGATTCCCATCTTGGTTATATATGGCGGAAGCCCTGTTGTAAAACACCTGATAAACCGATTGCTGGAAAGCACCCACTGGGGCTTTCATGAATTTGGATGCCAATCCGTAAATTCCGGCTGCTCCCAATCCGAAATAATTGGAAATTAAAATAACGGGAAGTTCGTTTGATAAGGAATTTGTGATGCTAATCACAGTATTGAACAAAGGAATATCCTTGTATTTTTTTGCAAGCTCCATAGAATGTGCCCAACTAAATTCAGTTAGTTGTTTTTTGATTTCTTTGATGGCTTTTCCAATCAGAAAAATCAAATGTAAAAATTGACCAATTATAAGACCCGGAATCAATCCGAGGTAATTCAGTGTGCTCAAACCAGATCCAATCTGGATAGAACTCATGGATGCCGCTTTTAGAATGAGTCCGTTTGAAATGTGGTTAAAGGTTTTTTTTCGATTGTTCCAGAATTCAAAGATGGATATACTTCCGAAGAATAATACACTCAATGGTAAGAGATACAGGAAAAATGATAGTTTGTCGAGTCCGAAAAAATCGATTAATGGTTGTTTTAAAAACAAAACTCCCAACAGAATAACGATGGTATAGCTAAAAAGTATGACCAAAGAGAAGGCACCCAAATGAAAGGCATCTCGATCTTTTTCAGGAAGTACCAAGGCCACTTCATATTGAAGAGTCGAAATTGGTTTTAGCACCAAAAGGGCAGAGGAGAACAACATGTACACCCCAAAAAGTTCTGTTGAAAATAATCTAGTAAGTACTAAAATCGATAGGTAAAGTATTACCTGGCCTGCAACCGAACCTTTGACTAGGGTCAAAACATTTTTGACAAACTCTTTTTTTAAGAATGAAAATAGTTGCATCTTTC
>CAYFJL010000007.1:0-2346 GCA_964343335.1 uncultured Polaribacter sp.
TCGCCGTCTCTGAATACAACTCTGTCATTTCCAATTCAGCATTGGTTCCTGTTTGCGTACTTCTTAATCTCACTACCATCTCTGACTTATCTCTGTAAATCTTTGAAGCATAAGTCATTGGTTCCGCTGGATTATCTAACTGATCAACTGGAATATAGGACTGCAAGTTGTTAATGATGTCTACCAATAACTTTTCAGTATAGGCTGGTCGGGTTGACCAAACTTGGAAGTTATACATATCGTTAAACTTGTTGTAATGGTTTACATACCAATTGGTCTGTAAGTCATATGTACTGTCGTTATTGTTCTTTCCTACCGCGAAGCTGATTGCGTACTCTACCTCGCCATTTCTTTGTAGCAAAGCTTGCATTAAGAAGTCATATCCATTTAAGTGAATTGTTTGCACATTCAATATCTCCGCACCACGCAAGCGATCACAAGATGCTTTGGTGTGGTTGTACACTCGATCAGAAGTTTTAATACCTAGTACAACACCTTTGGTTTGACCATTAAGTGAGAAGTCTACAGAAAGTACTTCATCAGCAATAGTGTAATCTAAAATATCTGTCGGAGAAGTAACATGCGACTCATCACCAGCGATCAATTCGGTTGGGAACATATCCAACATGGTTTGACCTTTGCTCTTAGGCTGCATCTTCTGCAATTTTTTCTTATCGTATTTATTCTCATCGTTCTTTACAAACTCAGTAGGAATAGAGTTTTTCTTACGATTGATATATACTTTGGTTACCGCATCACCCAAACTCTCCGACTCGATTCCGCCACAGTTACCACCACAACCGGTGTTTCCTGTTGGCACAACAAATCCGAAGTCTTGTTCTAGGTTTTGCTCTCCTACACCTAAAGAATAGAAACTCTTACTTGGTGTACCCAAACCATCGTAGTCAAAATTCTGAACTAGATCAGCTGGCGTTTTACCAGAAGGAATACCTCCTGTTACAGTCGTTACATCAACCGTAATGATATAATCACCTGCAGGTAAGTTTTCAAATAAGTAGTTACCATTGGCATCAGTTACCATAGTTTGGTCATCTGATGGATCACCTGGAGTCCCTGGATCTAAGGTTACCGTTGCACCTTCCAATCCTGGCTCGCCAGAATCTTGATTCGTGTCTTTATCGGTATCGAACCATACACGGTCTCCGATAGAACCTAAAATTACAACTGGCGTCACAGTGAAGGTAACATCCGCGGAAGTCTCCGCACAAGAACCATCTGCTGCAATGGTGTATCGAATGGTTACATCGGTATCTACACTGATATCAGCCGGAGTATATGTGGTTCCGTTGATTGAACCGCCTCCGCTTACGATCGACCAGGTTCCTCCGGATGGAGACCCAACCAATGTTTTTGTTTCACCCTCAGTAATTGAGGCCGTAGCAGTACTATTTACTGCGGTAACACAAATTGGAGTTACAGTGAACGTTACATCCGCAGTACTAGCGGCACAACTACCGTCTGCTGCAATCGTATATCGAATGGTTACATCAGTATCTGTATTGATATCATCTGGGGTATACGTAGTTCCGTTAATTGAACCACCTCCGCTTACGATTGACCAAGTTCCTCCGGAAGGAGAACCAACCAAGGTCTTGGTTTCACCTTCTGTTATCGAGGCTGTAGTCGTTGAGTTCACAGCAACAATACACTCAGGAGTTACGGTGAAGGTAACATCATCATAAGATGAGGCACAGTTACCGTCAGCAGCAATCGTATATCTGATGGTCACATCAGTATTTGTATTGATGTCAGCTGGAGTATATGTGGTTCCATTGATAGAACCGCCTCCGCTTACAATCGACCAGGTTCCTCCTGATGGAGTTCCTGTTAATTCTTTCGTTCCGTTTTCTGAAATTGATGCAGTCGTAGTTGTATTCACCGCGTTGGTCACACAAGGAACAACCGTAAAGCTTACCGTATCTGAAGTCTCAGCACAACTTCCATCAGCCGCAACTGTATACTTGATCTCCACAGTTGTATTTGAAGTTACATCTGCTGGGGTATACGTAGTTACGCCATTGTTCGTTGAAATAGATCCACCTCCGCTTACGATTGACCAAGTTCCTCCTGATGGAGTCCCAGTCAATTCTCTTGTTGTATCCTCTGATAAATCAGCCGTAGCTGTAGTGTTATCAGCAACAACACAATCAGGTGTTACAGTGAAGGTTACGTCATCAAAAGATGAAGCACAGTTACCATCTGCTGCAATCGTATATCTGATCGTTACATCAGTGTTGGTATTGATGTCAGCTGGAGTATATGTTGTTCCGTTGATAGAACCGCCTCCGCTTACAATCGACCAGGTTCCTCCTGATGGAGTTCCTG
>CAYFJL010000007.1:2446-35343 GCA_964343335.1 uncultured Polaribacter sp.
TTGCATCCTCTGATAAATCAGCCGTAGCTGTAGTGTTATCAGCAACAACACAATCAGGTGTTACGGTGAAGGTAACGGTATCAGAACTTTCTGAACAATCCGCTGTTGCCGCAACCGTATACTTAATTTCTACTGTTGTGTTTGAAGATACATCCGCTGGGGTATAGGTTGTTACACCATTATTGGTAGCAATTGATCCCCCTCCACTCACGATTGACCATGTTCCTCCAGAAGGAGTAGCAGTCAATTCTCTTGTACTTGATTCCGATAAGTTTGCGGTAGCTGTTGTATTATTAGCCTCTACACACTGCGTACAATTTCCTTCATTTTCAGTCCAGAATGCCAATCCTTCAATATCTGAAGCATAACTTAATGCAATCTGTGTTGTTTTGGCAATAGGGTCAAGTTTAAAGAAATTATCGTCATCAGCTGCATATAGGAATCCGTTTGGATGAGTTGCCAAAGATTCAACTTTTAACGACCCTGTAATATCCATTACTTTTTCAATATTTCCACTCGGGAAACTGGTGAATTTCCATAATTCACTCTCTCCTCCACTTTCGTTTGTGTTTAAAAGGTAAACAACACCGTCATTGCCAACCGTCAATCCTCCAACAACCATTTGACTATTAAGCGTAGCAAGAAAAGTAGCCGATGCGTTGGTTTTATCAATACGGTATAATTTTTCATTCTTCTGGGTAATACCGTATAATTCATTATTGATGATGGTAAGATTTGTGATCTCATCACCGCCAGAACCAGAAATACCTGTGTCTCCAATATATTGAGCATTTACTGGCGTAGCAGAATTTTTATCTAGTTCTGATCTAGAAATTTTGTATAATTTTGAATCGTTTTTTCTGTTGATAAAGAAAAAGTCACCATTAGAATCAATAACTAAAGACTCCATATCCTCAGCATCTTGTAATCCTTGAACATCTCCTTCTGTTAATACCTGAGGTGAATTGTCCCCTATATTGATATAGTAAAGGTTTCCAGGATTATTATCATCGATAGCGTAAAGAGTTAAATAGTCTGCACAAGGATCTGTAACTGTAAAAGTAACATCATCATAAGATGAGGCACAGTTTCCATCTGCTGGTACCGTATATCGAATTATCACATCGGTATTTGAATTTACCGTTGGCGCTGTGTATGTTGTTCCATTGATTGAACCTCCACCGCTTACAATCGACCAAGTTCCTCCTGCTGGAGTTCCTGTCAATTCCTTAGTAGCTCCTGAAGAAATACTTGCAGTGGTAGTCGTATTTGAAGCATTGGTTACACATGGTGTTACTGTAAAACTTACGGTATCTGAAGTCTCAGCACAAGAACCGTCAGCTGCAATTGTATACTTGATCTCCACAGTTGTATTTGAAGTTACATCTGCTGGAGTATAGGTAGTTACACCGTTATTAGTTGAAATCGATCCGCCTCCACTTTCAATTGACCATGTTCCTCCTGATGGAGTTCCAGTCAATTCCCGAGTTGCATCCTCGGATAAATCAGCCGTAGCTGTAGTATTATCTGCTGTATTACATTGCGGAATGGTACATACCACAACACCAACAGCATCAATTCTATAATCTGTTGTACTCGAATTGCCTTTATCAAATGCGATATATCGGAAATCAGAGTTTGAAGTAACTGTAGTTGTCGCCCAACTAACTGAAGACGAATTTGAAGGTGATGTTGGATGATTTACGAATCCAGAATTAGGTGACGTAGATTCTGATAAATCTATAATAGCCGTTCCGCTTTCATTTCTTTTCTGCCATGTAATTTCATAAGTAGTTCCTGCAGGAAAAACCTGACCAAAATCCAAAATTAATTGGTCGCTATTATCATAAATCTGAGCATAATTACCATCTGGTGCTCCTTCGGCATTTGTTTCATTTCCTACACCTGATTCACTTTCTACTTCAGCATAAGTTGTTGCACATGAAGCACCTGGGATTCCAGGTATTGTAATGGAATAATCGGTAAAACAGCCATCATAGGTATTAAAAACCCGAATAATATATGATCCTCCGCCAATTGGAGCATTTGAAATAATTGTAGCAGGCAATGAATTTGGAATTGCAGTAGCTGTAACAATCGTGGTAGGACCATCATAAGTCACCGCTCCTTCAGAACTGATTCCGTAAAACAAGGCATTGGAAGCAGAGTCAATTGAAATCTGACCGTTGTTACCATTATTTGGATTTACAATACTGTGAGTGATTGTTGGTGAAGTTGGACAACAATCTGAGGATGTATTTTGATTCCACATAACCTCTGGTTGCACACTATTGTCATCAGGAACCAACCAGTGAACATTTGCTGGCTGTAAAGTTCCATTATCCACCCAATTGAAAAGATCTTGGGCTGTATAGGTATTTCCGTCAGCACCTGTCCATGAATAAGTATCACCAAATGATCTATCATTTGACCAATACCAAATATTTCGTTGTACTGCTTTATAAAAATTGCTCGTTAAACTCGATGGGAAACTACTAGGTGCATAGTCAGGATGACTAAATACTGCTAAAACTCTTTGAATCCCCTGAACTATTTGTGCATCTGTATAATTACTATTATCAAAATTTAAATCTGCTACAGGGTTTGTTGTTGTAAAAAATGTATCCCCTGCATCTGGAGCAGATGTATCGTAATCGATACAAAATGATGGAATTCCACTATTGTTTATACTAGATCGTGTGATCCCCCATCCACTTCCCTCAGTTGCTAAAACTGAAGTTGAAGGCGAACAAACAGCCGTTCTTCCCGATACTGGAACATAATTTGGTAAAGTAATTTTTTTGGTAGTTACAGTGCCTCTGGAACTAAGATTACGAGCATCTGCAGCTCTTAATTCTTCTTTAGTTTCATACTGCTGCCCACTAGACTGTGCCAAGAGCATTGAAGTTCCGAAGAAACTAATGATGATTACCAAGATAATTTTCTTGATCGTACTAGGGTGTAGTTTTGTTTCCATAATACTTAGAATTAAATAGTGTTAGGTCAATATTTTATTCTAATGCATTGATAAACAGGGAGTCTTCAGACAATAACAGCAATAGGGTTGCATGTTACAAGACGTGAATCGTCATCCAATAAATCGTAAAAACCGTAAAGATGTTCTGTGAACCTTAGGGGTTAACTGAGAATCTTAGGGGTGTTTTGCATTAATAATTTCCTTTTTAGGGTTTAGGGTTACTTATTTTTCGGGGGAAAAATTCGTATCAGTCTCGGGGGCGACTAATTGGGTGGGGGAAAATTATTTAGGGGAAATGCTATTGGCATTATCTGCCACATTTCACTTTACAAAAGTAGAAATTAATTCTTCAAAAACAAGAGCTGCTAAATTAATTATCAAAAAATATTTTATAACTTATTGTTTTTCAGTTATTTAAACTGTTAAAAAATATAAGAAAAATCAATTTACCGATAGAAATTGTCAATTTAACTACTTGTTTCTACCCTTTTCATCGGGGTATAATTCTGGCAAAACATCGCTTTGAACAAATGATTTTGTGTCGATATTCATACCGGAAACTCGTCCTTTAAAGGCTGCCCCTGTATCTACATTCCAAACATTGGCTGCCTTCATTGGAACGGTGAATCCGAAGTTGGTGGTTGGGGTATGTCCAATGTAGATTTCATGATAGTGTTCTAGACGTTTTGGGAAGTTAAAATCACCTCTTTTTAATCTTGAATCAAAGGCAAGCGCCATCTCCCATAAGGTTCGATCAACCGTAAAAACATGCTCAAAATACTCTTTTTCTACTCCATGCATGGAAGTAAACCCTGCATGAATAAACAATCGATTTTGCTCATCAATATGATACAAGGGCATGTTTTGAAAGAATTGAAGATGTTTCTTTTTTTGTGATTCTGAGAATCCTTCGTAGCTATCCATGGTTTCCTTTCCACCATGCATGTACCAGGTGGGATTTACGGCATCATCTCGCAACCAACTCTCACACCAGATATCATGATTTCCTTTAATAAAAGTACAATCAAAGGTTTCGGATAACTCCATGAGAAACTGAATCACTTGGGCAGATTCACTCCATCCATCTACATAATCACCCATAAAAATCAATCGGTCTCCATCCTTCAATTCCAGCTTGTTTAATACTTGAACCAAGGCCCTCAATCCACCATGAATATCACCTATTGCGTATGTTTTCATTGTTTATTATCAATTAATACTATCAAAAATACTGACCAATCCCGAAAACCAATCCTCCTTTAGAATTATTTTTAGTATTGATCAAGCTAAATCCGTAATCGATTCGGAACGTTGCATTGTAAATCTTTTTACTAATAAAGCGCAATCCGAACCCCGAATACATCCGAATATTTTCATACTGAAAAAAATCATTAAGACTCCCACCTGGATTCCGCCAAGAACCCAAGTCGGTAAAAAGATTGGTTTGAATGGCCAACCATTTTTTATCATAAATGGTATGTCGGTATTCTGTATTCCATACAATACTGCCTGTACCTCTATCGACTAAAATTCCTACGCCACGAAGATTCACATTGTTATCTAAAGCAAAAGGTGCAAAGGGTGTATTTTCATTGGTTGCTAGTCCGAATCGCAATCGATTGGCCCAATTCCCCTTGGCTCCCACTCTTTTAAAATAAAAGAGGTCATTCCAAAAAATGAGAAATTCATTTTGAAAATCATTCTCCGTGACTACATATTGCAGGTATAAATTGTTTTTAAATCCGTCTAGGTACTGGTAGTAATAATCGAGTCCGACGTAGGCATAGACACCTTTGAATAAGAGCTTATTCAGTCTCAAATTTAATGGAACTCCCGTGGCTGTGGCACCCGATAGGTATTGGTATTTCTCACGAAAAAGATTCACGCCAAACGTAAACTGATGTTGTACATTGGGTTGATACAAGGCCAATACTTCAAAGGAGATGTTATTGTACAAATAGTTGGCCGAAGAGTTCCCAAAATACAAAGGCTCTTCACTCTTCCAGTTTTGATGATTAACAGCCAATCCCCATTCCCTTGAAAACAAATTGGGAGCTCTAAAATTGAGTGCATAGGTATCAAATCCGTTGAATTGATAAAAGCCACCAACCGCCATGTTTCGACCCAAAAAGTTAAAATCAAATACTCCAAGTCGATAGGAAAACTGATTGTTAGTAAAAGTCCATAGATTAATATCAGGTATGATGGTGAAATTCTCCTCTACGGTTATTAGGACCTTATAACTATGATTCTCTAATTGTTCAATTTGGTAATAGGCATGACTCAAAGCTGGTAATCGCTTCAATTGTACCATGTCTTTATTCAAAGTAGCGGAGTCAAGTCTGTGACCTACCTTGGTGAACAGTAATTTATCTAAGAAGGATGTCTTTGTTTTTGCGGCACCTCTTATTGTGATAGATTCAATAGTTCCCTCTTGGGCATAACTGGATGACGCAATTAACAAAAAAACAAATATGAATAGTTTACTCCGCATATAATTTTTTGAGCAACTCTTCCGCTGGTTTATTCTGTGGCGTAAACCGGTTGTTCTTAAGACCGCCTACCCGATCATGGGCCACAAACCACTTCCAAACGAATCCGCCTGAGAACCACTCCTCTGACCAAAACTGATTGTAAATCGCTTGGAGTCCGTTGGATTGAGCTTGCAAATTTACTTGTCCTTGAATTCGGTTGGATTCCCAAGGTTTTTTTCCTGTAAAATCAACACTTCGGTATCCAAATTCGGTAAAGATTACAGGTTTTTTGTTTGCCTTTTGCACTTTTACAATCTGATTTTTATGAGGCGTCCATCCTTTCTCGAAATCTTCCACCGTGGGATTTTTGGTCTCCGTTAAAGGGAAATAGGCATCGATACCAATATAATCGAGTTCTTTCCAAAAAGGAACTCTTTTAAATTCATCCCAATTGGCAGCATAGGTTAGTTTTCCTTTGTAGACTTTTCGAATTTTCTTGATCAAAGAATGCCAATAACTATGTCTTTGCATGACAAACTGCTCCAATTCCGTCCCAATACACAGCACTTCTGCCTTAATATCCTCAGCGGCTTTGGCATAGGTTAAAATAAAATCCGAATAACTTTCTTCTAAAATCTGCCAATCTTCCTCGCTACCCATGGTCAAATTACCAGTGAATTCCCCGCGCCAAATCCAAATCTGAGGTTTTACCATGATTTTAATCTTTTGCTTTTTAAACTCCTTGGCATATTGTAACAGTCCTTTTTGTGTTTCCCCAAACCATTGTCTTTCTGAATTAAAAATCAACTTGGGCGAGGAAGTATTACGAATGAATCCGAAAGGCATCAATGCAACTGCATTGGCATTTACAGCAATCACTGGTTCAATATTCGTTTGATTGATTTCTCTTGAAGAAGCGACAAAACTCACACCATTGAGTTTTTGTTGCGGGAGGGTACACGAGACTACAAGTAGTACTAAAAAAGAAAAAAGGAGATTTTTATTCATAGAATGTAAATCTCCTTAAAATTAAATCAAATTATTAGAACAAGGCCCTTAAGCCTATGTTAAAACTTTCGCCCAAGCCCGTGTCTGTTCCACGGATGAACTTACCGTACAAAACTTCAACATTCAGTTCTTTGGTCAACTGGTACTTTCCTCCAAAACCGAGCGTTGTGAAATTTTGAGCAAAATCTCCAAATCGTTCGTAATGTTGGATGTACCCAAGAATGGTCGAATTTCCCGATGGAAAATAACTCATAAACAAACCTGGTGCTAACACATAGGTGTTGTTGGCAAAACTGTTGTCATCACCGAAGTTATACTCCGTGCTTAGTTCAGAAAACAATTGCCATTTTCCGCTTGGAAATGTGTAATCATAGAAGAATCGGTTCTGAAACATGTAGGCCGTTTGGTCTAAAAAGACGTTGTTAGCATCTGATTCTTCGTCAATAAGTGGAATGTGGAAAGAAGAGGTAATCGAAAACTTTCCTATACGTTTAATGGGCTGCCATTTAATGGTGGGTGCAAATGATGACAACCCATTTCTAGAGGTAGAATTGTTGCGAAATCCCAACACTGAAGTCGCGCTATTTCCACCAATATTATTGGATCTATATTCTAAAATGACTCCTAAATTTAGTCTTCGAGCTTCTGAAACTCCGGTAAAAATTTCAAGAGTAGAGGTCAAAAAGTTTTGACGTGCAATATCGCTTTTTACGCCATTGAACTTTGATTTGGTTTCTGTGTAAAGGTTGTTAAAAAACTTTACGTCCCATTGTCCATTCTTTAATAGTACTGATGGTGTAAAGGTTTGGATGTTACTCAACTGGTTGGCATCATCTTGGGCTTTTGAAAAGGAAACTACTAATAACAAAAGTAGTGTTAGTGTGATTTTTTTCATTTACTGTTGATTTTGTTGATTGGTCTCCGTCAATTGCAGTTCCTTACAGAATTTTTGAAATTTTATTTAAATCCATTATAAATTAAAAAGTTCAATTAAGTTTTTACCTTTAAGTTCGACTTAAGAGCTATCGACTTTCAACCTATGGAACACATTGTAATAATCGGTAACGGAATTTCTGGAGTGACGGCCGCGCGTCATATTCGAAAGAACTCTGATAAAAAAATTACCATCATCTCATCAGAAACAAAATACTTCTTCTCAAGAACGGCCTTGATGTATGTATTTATGGGACACATGAAGTTTGAACATACCCAACCATATGAAAATTGGTTTTGGAAGAAAAACCGAATTGATTTAAAAGAAGGATTTGTGACTGAGATTGATACTGAGGCCAAATCAATTCATTGTACCGATGGATCTTCCCTCTCCTATGACAAGCTGATAATAGCAACCGGTTCGAAGACCAACAAGTTTGGTTGGCCCGGACAAGATTTGGATGGGGTTCTAGGGATGTACCACAAACAGGATCTTGAAAAACTTGAAGAACTTGCCCCTAACAATTCAGTTTGTAAACGAGCGGTGATTGTAGGTGGTGGATTGATCGGAATCGAACTCGCTGAAATGCTTTTAAGTCGAAATATTCCCGTTACCTTTTTAGTAAGGGAATCAAGTTTTTGGAACGGGGTATTGCCCGAACAAGAGTCTCAAATGATCAACGAACACATTCGTGAGCACCACATCGATTTGCGATTGTCTTCGAATTTGAAGGAAATAAAATCGGATGAAAATGGAAAGGTAAAGTCGATTGTGATTCAAGAAACTGGAGAAGAAATTCCCTGTAATGTAGTCGGTTTGACGGCCGGAGTTTCTCCTAACATTGATTTTCTAAAAGCATCCAATATTAAAACTGGAAGAGGAGTTTTAGTGAATGAATTTCTAGAAACCAATTGTGAAGGCGTTTATGCTATTGGGGATTGCGCCGAGCAATACAAAGCCATCGGATTGAGAAGACCTATTGAGGCTGTTTGGTATACTGGAAGAATGATGGGCGAAACCGTAGCGCAAACGATTTGTGGCAACAAAACGGCTTATAAACCCGGTCATTGGTTTAACTCAGCAAAATTTTTGGACATTGAATATCAAACTTACGGATGGGTGTTTAGCGAACGAAATAAAAGAGAAAACGAAAGCTATTTTCAATGGCGTCATGCTTCAGAAAAACTATGTATCACCATTTCTTATGATAAGAATTCACGCTTATTTCTAGGCATCAACACTTTCGGAATTCGAATGCGACATGAAATTTTTGATCGATGGTTATCAGAAGAAGTATCGGTCGATTTCGTTCTAGAACATTTGGCTGACGCCAATTTTGACCCTGAATTCTACAAGACCTATGAAAAAGAAATTGTTTCGAAATTCAATAAGGAACACCAAACCAACATCAAAGTAAAAAAGAAAAGCTGGAAACGAATTTTTAGCACTAACTATTAAGACATATGGATAAGAATTCAAGTTTTGCGTTGTCCAATCCGCATAAAGTACCTTTAAACAATACTCAGAAGTTTGGCTTTGGCTTAGGAATTATTGGGGTGATCATCTTAATATTGGCCACCTTTAACATTCATGCAGAGCCGAAAGGAACATTCACAATTGCCTCCATTGCACTAATTGTCATTGGGGCGGTTATTTATGCGAGAAGTACCTATTTGCAACATCCAGCCGGAATTAAAAACAACCATGTGTATTTCAATACGATTTCTAATCGAGGAGTTTGGGGTTGGGCATTGGGTATTGTATTGACCTTATTTTATGTTCTTTTGTATTGGTTTCCATCGTATTTAGGCCTCGGGGTAGATGGAAAAGAGAATACCGGACTGGTAGTCATGTTCGATTCTTTGAGCATGTTCTTCAAAGGTCAAGCAGCAAGCCAATGGTTTGTCTACGGAACCTTATACACCCTCGCTATCCTTTCCTTGGGAATCAAATTCATGTACAAATACAGACACAATCGGTATCAATTGATTCGAACCGTGGTTGTGATTCTATCACAATTATTCTTGGCTTATTTCATCCCTGAAATTCTCGAAGGTTTAAATACAGAAAGACCGTACTTCGCAAAGGACATTAAGAATATGTGGCCTTTGAATTACTATTTTTTCGAACCCTGGCATTTAGACAACATGCGTAATGGAGGGACGTTGGGAATGTTTTACTTGGTCGCTGGAATTTTCATGTTTTTAGTCTTCACTCCTATCATCACTTATTTCGCTGGAAAGCGATGGTATTGCTCTTGGGTTTGTGGTTGCGGTGGATTGGCCGAAACAGCTGGCGATTCTTTTCGTCACTTATCATCAAAAAAATTAAGTGCATGGCGTTTGGAACGATGGCTGATTCATGCAGTGATGGTTTTTATTTTCGTTACCACAGCAGCTGTTTTGTATGGTTATTTTACTGGAAATGGTGAAATATTCGGACTCAGTATTTACAACACCTTTAGTAAGCCCTACGGATTTCTGATCGGCGCTATGTTTTCAGGTGTGATCGGAGTTGGTTTTTATCCAGTTTTAGGTAGTAGAGTTTGGTGTCGATTTGGTTGTCCTTTGGCTGGATATATGGGATTGATTCAACGCTTTAAATCCAAATTTAGAATTACCACCAACGGGGGTCAGTGTATTTCCTGTGGTAATTGCAGCACCTATTGCGAGCAAGGAATTGATGTAAGAGCCTACGCCCAGAAAGGTGAAAATATCGTTAGAGCCAGTTGTGTGGGTTGCGGAATCTGTTCTGCGGTATGTCCGAGAGGTGTATTAAAATTGGAGAATGGTCCTGAAAAAGGACGCATCAATTCAAAAGAAATTCTGTTAGGGAATGATGTGGATTTAATGGAGCTTTTGAATCAAAAATAGAGTAATTGCGCATAGTGTCATGCTGAGCCTGTCGAAGCATTGAATTTTATGAAATCATATTTTGTTTACATATTACAATGCGCGGATGAAAGCTATTATACTGGAATGACAAATAATGTTGAACAACGATTAATTCAACATCAAACGGGAAAAGATAAAAACAGTTATTCCTTCAACAAAAGACCTGTTGAATTGGTTTGGATACAAGAATTTCAGGAGGTCAATCAAGCTATTGTTTTTGAAAAACAAATTAAGGGTTGGTCTCGAAGGAAGAAGAAAGCATTAATTGAAGAGGATTGGATCAACTTACAAGAATATTCTAAGAATTACACGGAACACGGAAGACCAGAGAGTAGAAAGAGTCTTCGACAAGCTCAGACTGACAAAAGTCAAATTGAATAGGACATCGAAAAACATAACAAACAGATAAATAGTAAAATGAAAAGATCAAATCTATTGGGTATTTCCAAAATTTCTAGGGTTCTTCTTATTTGCTTATTAGCCTATTCCAGTTACTCCTTCTCACAAAACACCTATCAAAAAAATTATTTCTCGAATGGTAATATGAAGTCCGAAGGATGGATTGCCAATGGAAAGAAAAATGGTTTTTGGAAATACTACTTCAAAAATCAACAAGTCAAAAAAGAAGGCCATTATAAGAAAGGTAAACCTTCCAAATATTGGTACTTTTACCGCAAAGATGGTCTCAAAGACAAAGAGGGACATTACAAAAACGGAAAGAAAAACAAGTGGTGGCTTTTTTACGATAAAGAAGGGAACATTAACCACAAATGCCAATTAAAAAACAACGATAAAAACGGCTATTGCCTAATTTATAAAATGAATCAACTCATCAAAGCTTCCAAATACAAAGAGGGTAAAAAAATAAAGGAATGGACCGATCTTTCGTCCTTCAAAAAAGACAACAACCTTATTGAATTGTATGAATGAATCCAACAGTTAAAGTAATAATTCCCGCATATAATGAGGAAGGTTCTATAGGCAAAGTCATCAATGACATTCCGAAATTGGTAGACGAAGTAATTGTAGTAAGCAACAATTCGACCGACCAAACGGAACAAAATGCCAAAGACGCTGGTGCAACTGTACTCCTCGAGAAACAAAAAGGGTATGGTTATGCTTGTCTAAAAGGCATGGAATACATTGCCAACCAGAAAGAAAAACCTAATATTATCGTGTTTTTGGATGGGGATTATTCTGATTATCCCGAACAGCTCGTCGAAATTATCGAACCTATTGTAAAGGAGGATTATGATTTTGTAATCGGAGCCCGCACGAAAAAACTGAGGGAAGCTGGGTCCATGACTCCTCAGCAAGTGTTTGGAAATTGGCTAGCAACTTTTTTGATGAAAATCTTGTTCAGCGCTCGATTTACCGACCTCGGACCTTTCCGTGCCATTAAATACGATAAGCTTTTGGCCCTCGAAATGGGAGACAAAACTTATGGATGGACAGTAGAGATGCAATTAAAGGCCCTTCGCCAAAAATTTAAATATTGTGAGATTCCCGTGAAATACCGCAACAGAATTGGGGTCTCAAAAGTTTCAGGAACCGTAAAAGGGACTATATTTGCTGGCATAAAAATAATTGGTTGGATTGTTAAATACAGCTTTACAAAATGATACTTGAGTACATCATCATCATTATTTATTCGGTTTCGTTGCTATTGATATTCTTTTATGCATTAGCACAGTTAAACCTATTATCCAATTACTTACGCCAAAAAAAGAAAAAAGAAGAAGGTCCGAAATTCGATTTCACCAACCCAAACGTAATTCCATATGTAACCATACAATTACCCGTTTTTAACGAATTGTATGTGATGAAGCGTTTGTTGAAGAATATCGCCAAAATTGATTACCCAAAAGACAAATTGGAAATTCAGGTTTTGGACGATTCTACGGATGAATCCGTAGAAACTACTGCCAAGCATATCAAAAAAATCCAGGAAAAAGGAATTGATATTCAACATATTCGTAGAACCAACAGACAAGGATTTAAAGCTGGAGCTCTCAAAGAAGGTTTAGAAATTGCCAAAGGTGAATACATCGCCATTTTTGATGCCGACTTTTTACCTGAGCCAGATTGGTTATTAAAAACGGTGCCATATTTCAAGGATCCAGAAATTGGTGTGGTTCAAACGAGATGGGGACATATCAATCGTAACTACTCGACCTTAACAAAAATCCAAGCTTTCGCTCTAGATGCACATTTCACCCTGGAACAAGTAGGTAGAAACAGCAAAGGACACTTCATCAACTTTAATGGGACGGCCGGTATTTGGCGTAAAGCCTGTATCTACGATGCAGGAAATTGGGAAGGTGATACCTTAACCGAAGACCTTGACTTAAGCTATCGTGCACAGCTTAATAAATGGAAATTTAAATATCTGGAAGATGTTGTCACTCCGGCTGAACTTCCCGTGATTATTAGCGCAGCTCGATCACAACAATTCCGTTGGAACAAAGGTGGGGCCGAGAATTTTCAAAAGATGATACCGAGAATATTAAGTAGTTCGAACATTCGTCTGAAGACTAAAATCCATAGCATTTTACATCTACTGAATAGCTCTATGTTTACCTGTATTTTCTTAGTTGCTATTTTAAGTATTCCGATGTTGTATATCAAAAATGAATACGCACATTTAAAGAATTACTTTTATGTAATGAGCTTTTTCGTGGCCAGTACGCTAATATTTTTTATCTGCTATTGGCACATGTATAAGAACATTTATGGAGGTGGATTTAAAAGTTTCTTTAAATACATTGGCGCATTTTTCACTTTCTTCTCCATCGCGATGGGATTCTCCTTACACAATACCATTGCTGTTTTAGAAGGTCATTTTGGTAAGAAAAGTGAATTTGTAAGAACTCCTAAATTCAATATCAAGACCATAAAGGATAGCTGGAAAAACAACAAATACATTAAAAAAAGGCCTTCGGTTCATGTGGTCATTGAGGGACTACTAGCCTTATATTTTGTATTCGGCATGTACAGCGCCTTTATCGTTGGGGACCAAGGTGGTGATTTCGGATTGTTCCCTTTCCATTTGATGTTATTCATCGGATTTGTCTACGTTTTCTTTAAATCTATATTCTCTAAGGCGTAATGTCTTGGTTGAAGAAGAATATCTTTTTGTTTGGTTTGATGCTGTCGAGCCTTCTGGTTTTTATTTATATCGGATACTTCTTGGATCGAACGAACTATTCTTCTCTACTTTTCTGTTGGGTTTTCTTATTTGGCGTATACTTTTTTATAACCAATACCAAGTTAGAGGAAACTAATGCGCTGATTACCATGGCCATTCTAGGTCGATTGGTGTTCTTGTTCAGTCTTCCGAAATTATCTCAGGACTTTTATCGCTTTGTATGGGATGGCAATATGCTATTGGAAGGATTTAATCCTTATCTATCACTTCCAGAAACATTTATTAGAGAAGGAATTTTCCCAATTGAAAATGCCAAGGAATTGTATAAAGGAATGGGTGGATTAAATGGTAGTCATTACACCAACTACCCACCCCTGAATCAGTTGAACTTCGCTTTGGCGGCAATGCTGGGTGGTCACAGCATATTCTGGACCGCAGTATTCCTTCGACTGCAGATTTTTCTAGCGGATATTGGCATCATTTACTTCGGACGTAAGGTTCTGAAAAAACTTAATTTCAATCCGAATCAAATCTTTTGGTATGCCCTTAATCCTTTGGTAATTATTGAACTGACAGGCAACCTTCATTTCGAATCAGTGATGCTATTTTTCATTGTATTGGCCATTTATAAACTCATGCAACAAAAATGGATTTTATCTGGATTGTTCTTGGCCTGTGCGGTTTCCACAAAACTCATCCCCTTACTCCTTCTACCTCTTTTCTTTCCATGGTTCCGAAACTTTTCAAAAAACGGAATAGCGAAATACATCGGTTTTGGAAGCCTAGTACTAATCGGGAATGTGCTCTTATTTCTTCCATTTTTAACCGGAGATTTCATCAGCAACTTTTCGAATTCAGTCGGATTGTGGTTTCGGAATTTTGAATTCAATGCTAGTTTTTACTACCTCTTTCGGGAAATTGGATATTTATTTAGAGGCTACAATGAAATTGCCATCATCGGAAAAATTCTTCCTGTTTTAACCATTTTGTATCTCCTTTATTTGAGTCTCTTCAAAAAAATAAAAACTACGCAGCAGTTCTTCCATATTTTACTCTTCGGGTTTACCTTCTACTATTTGTTTTCCACCACCATACATCCGTGGTACTTGACTACCTTGGTACTATTGGGCTCATTTACACAGTTGAAATATCCCATTCTATGGAGTTTGGTGGCGATATTGAGTTATCAAGCTTATAGCGCCGAACCCTATCAAGAAAATCTGTTTTTAATCGCTCTAGAATATGCTTTGCTATTCGGATTTATGATCTATGAGTATCGAAAATTGGGTGAATCGAAAACTTAATATTGAGGTAAAATTCTCAATTTTGAAATCATTATCTTAGTGGCAAATTACTCAAAAAATGAAGAAGCTCACCATAAAGGATATAGCTAAAGAATTTAATGTTTCCATTTCAACGGTATCAAAGGCATTGAACGATAGCTATGAGATAAGTGAAGCGACTAAAGAAAAGATCCAGCGTTACGCAAAGGAGAATAATTACAAACCGAATTTTAATGCTATCAGTTTAAAAAACCGATCGACAAAAACCATCGGGGTTATTCTACCTACCATGTTGAATTATTTCTTTGCGCAAGTGTTTAAGGGGATCGAGAAAACCGCAATTGAAAGAGGGTATAAAGTAATCACAACCATTTCGAATGAATCATTAACCAAAGAGGCCGAGATTGTCGAAATGTTATCGAACGGTACCATTGACGGATTCATCCTTTCAATGGCCCGTGAAACTGAATTAAATGACGAATACGATCATTTAAAAGATTCCATTGACAATGGAATCCCGATTGTAATGTTTGATCGCGTGGCTCAAGATTTAAAATGTGACAAAGTAATCACCGATGATTTTAATGGCGCCAAAGAAACTGTAGAATTTTTATACAGAAAAGGCCATCGAAATATTGCTTTTGCCAGCACTGTAAGTAAACTTCATATCGGAAGAGAGCGTCTTGAAGGTTATAAAAAAGGTCTCGAAAATGTTGGATTACCTTACAGACCGGAGCTTGTTCTTGAAATCTTAGAAAAAGATTACAAAAAATACGAATCAATTATTTACCCCTTCTTAAAGGCTAATGAGATTGATAGCATCATCACAACAGGAGAGTCGGCAGCAGTAGCAAGTATGAAGGCGGCTGTTAAAAACGGAATGGAAATTCCCAAAGACATTGCCGTAATTGCTTTCTCTAACGGAATTCTAGCACGTCACTCTAGTCCAAAAATGACGACTATTAGTCAGCATGGCGAAATTATGGGTGAAAAGGCTGCTTCGATTCTAATTGACAAACTTCAAAACAAAGAAAGCCAAACCATCACCGAAGTGATTAAAACAAGTTTGGTAGTTAGAGACTCTACTCGATAAACTGAATGTTTTCTAACACAAAACTCATTGTCTCTGATATGGACGGGACTTTGCTCAATGACAAGGGTAAAGTAAATCCGTTATTCTTTGAATTGTTTCAAAAACTCAAAGTCAAAAATATTACGTTCTGTGCAGCAAGCGGAAGGCAATACGATAGCATCCTAGGTAAATTAAAATCTATTAAAGATTCCATTTACATAATTGCCGAAAATGGCGCTAATGTTCGGTATAGACAAGAGAATTTGTTACAGATCGGTCTTCAAAAAGATGTAGCTAAAAGTACTATTGAGAGACTAAGAACCATTCAAGACACCTATATCGTTTTATGCACCAATCAAGGGGCTTATATAGAAACGACCGATGAAAATTTCGTGAAATTATTCAAGGAATACTATAGCAATTACCACATTGTTTCTGATTTATTGGAAGTCATCAATAAAGTAGTTGTCTATAAAATTGCGAGCTATCATTTTCAATCATCCGAAACCTTTATTTACCCATATTTGAAGGATTTAAAAGACAAGGCATTGTTGAAAATTAGCGGACAACATTGGTTAGATATTTCAAGTTATGCATCGAATAAAGGAAAAGCTTTACAATTGCTTCAAGAAAAACTCAACATCAAAAAAGAGGAAACCGTCGTAATCGGAGATTATCTAAATGATCTCGAATTGTTTGAGAATGCCGAATACGGATTTGCCGTAGCAAATGCCCATCCAAACATTAAGGAAGTCGCTAATTTTTTGACAGATGATAACAATAATTTGGGTGTCGAAAAAGTATTACAGAAAATTTTAGCTTCCTAAGTTATACGCCGTAAACGGTGATAAGCAGCTTGCGTCTCCCACCATGATTACGGTGTTCACATAAATAGATTCCCTGCCAAACTCCCACATTCAAACGACCATTGGTGATGGGTAACTCTGCGGTACTTCCCAACAAAGAAGCCTTAATATGAGCCGGCATATCATCCGAGCCCTCGTAGGTGTGAATGTAATACGGCTCGTTCTCTGGGACCATTTTATTGAAATGACTTTCAAAATCTACTCTTACCGTAGGATCGGCATTTTCATTAATGGTCAAACTAGCCGAAGTATGTTTGATGAATACTTTTAAAAAGCCTTTTTGAACAGATTTCACCTCCGGAACTTGACTTAGAACTGCATCTGTGATAAGATGAAATCCCCTACTATAGGCAGGCAATTGTATTTCTTTTTGTTCAAATATCATTCGTTATCGAAAAAGGAAACGGTGCTTTGTCGTTCTCGATTCACTTGCAAATGAGTTACATCGGGACGCGAATAATGCCCCACCGCATCAAAGTTCTGACGCTCTTCCAGTACTCGATTAAAATCTAAGGTTTCAATGATCAACCCTTCCTTATGCAAAACTGGTGCTACCAACCATTCTCCATCAGGAGAAGCAATACAAGATCCGCCGTTGGCCAAATCCTCTGGCGCATTAGCTAAGATTTTTTCAAGATGTGGAGTACCCTCTGGAAAATCTGATTTTTGCATCAAACTTGATACAGAAATTACATAAGATCGAGACTCTCTTGCAATGAAACGGGTAATGTCTTTGGTATTGTGATCACTTCCCGGCCACACAGCGATGTGTAGATTTTCTCCTTGACCATACAAAGATGCTCTTGGTAATGGCATCCAATTTTCCCAACAGTTCAATCCGCCTACCGTAAAGTCTTTCAGCGGATGCACTTGCAGGCCATTTCCATCTCCAGGAGCCCAGGTCAACCGTTCGTCGTAAGTGGGTTGTAATTTTCGATGTACAGATTGGATGACACCTTCTTGATCTATATACACCAAACTTGCATAAATGCTATGCCCTCCTCGATCTTCAGGTCTTTCAATGATCCCTAAATAAATAGCCATTTGGTTTTCTTTTGCCAATTGACAAATGGAATCAAGCTCCCCTTTTTCAATGCAAATGGAATTCTTCACATAATGGGCATGCAGTTCTTTTTGAACGGAAGAGTTCCACTCTGCACCGTTGGTTAAGGCAATCCAAAATGGATATCCAGGCAACAGTCCTTCTCCAAAAACGATCAATTCGCAGTCTTCCTGAGCGGCATCAATAATTTGTTTTTCAATTTTCTGTATGGTCGCCTCTTTGTCTAGCCAAACAGGTGCTATCTGTGCTAAAGCAACTTTGAGTTTATGCTTCATGTTAATTAATTTGAATTGAAACTACAATCCCTTCATTAGATCGTACATTGAAGACGGTATCATCTTCAAAAATTAAATACTGTCCTTTTATACCAACCAATTTCCCTGTATAACTCGGAGTCTTTACCAAGTTCAAACTTTTTGGTTTCGTAGGATATTTCTCAACTGGAAAATCAATATTGGTTTCGGAGTTGTTTTCAATGTAATACTCCATGACTTCTTCAGGAATAAAGCTTTTGAGTTTTTCACGCCACTCAATCAGATTCTCATCCTTGATTTCATTTTTCAACATGGTTCGCCAATTGGTTTTATCGGCCACATGTTCTTTTAGAGCGACTTCGGTAATTCCGGCTAAATAGCGGTTAGGAACTTCTACAATTTCTATGGCCTCATGAGCTCCTTGATCAATCCAACGAGTTGGTACTTGCTGTCTACGAGTTACCCCTACTTTTACATTACTCGAATTGGCAAGGTAAACGATATGAGGCTGCAATTGAACTTTCTGTTCATAGACTAAATCTCGGTCCTCTTCACCCAAATGGGCCTTGCTCAATTCTGGATGCATGATCCAATCTCCTGCCAATGGGGTTTCATAAAAACAAGAATTGCAAAAGCCCTGTCTAAAAATGCGCTTGTTCAAACCACACTTCAAACATTCATAACCTTCGAAATTGATGGTGATGGTTTTATTAATCAATTGATTAACAGCAATAAAACTATCGTCTAACAACATGTAATACAAAACTTTCTCATCCAATTCTGTTTGCATTTTTTTTAAAACTCCCTTGTATTGCATGCTATAAATTTTACTATTTTTATCTCCAGTCAAATTTACGAAAAACTACTTTTGAATGCCATTTCCTCTTGTTAATTCAATAATCTCTTGGTTTTTAAAAAAACGAATTCATCAGATTGAATTGTTCTTGAAATATCCAATTGACGTACAGCATGAGGTAATGACCAAATTACTTCAAACGGCAAAGCGCACTGAGTATGGAAGGCAATTTGGTTTTCGTGATATTGAATCTTATGAAGACTTTGCTCGCAATGTCCCGATTCAACAATATGAAAGCTTTGAGCCGCTCATTGAACGCAGTCGAAAGGGAGAACAAAATATTTTTTGGCCTACCCATATTACCTGGTTTGCTAAATCAAGCGGAACTACAAATGCGAAGAGTAAGTTTATTCCTGTAAGTGATGAATCGCTTGAATATTGTCATTTTAAGGCAGGTAAAGACATGCTATGCCTCTACATCAACAACAATGAAGAAGCCAATCTTTTTACGGGAAAGGGACTCCGATTAGGCGGAAGTTCTGACGTATATCATGATAACGGCTCCTACTTTGGGGATCTGTCGGCCATCATTATTGAAAACATGCCTTTCTGGGCCGATTTCAGTTCAGCACCAAAAATGGAAACTGCACTTATGAGTGAATGGGAAGCTAAAATGGAAGCCATTCTCGATGAAACCGTGGATGAAAACATTACCAGTTTAGCGGGTGTTCCAAGTTGGATGCTGGTTTTATTGAACCGCGTATTGGAAAGAACCAACAAGAGAAATTTGCTTGACGTATGGCCTAATTTGGAAGTGTATTTTCACGGAGGCGTGAACTTCAATCCGTATCGCGAACAGTACAAAAGTCTGATTCCGAAATCCGGATTCAAATACTATGAAACCTATAATGCATCCGAAGGATTCTTTGCGATTCAAGATCGCAATTATTCTGATGAACTGCTCTTGATGTTGGATTATGGTATCTTCTATGAATTCATACCTATGAGCCATTTCAACGGAGAAGACTCAATGGCTATTCCTTTAGGCGAGGTGAAATTGGGGGTGAATTACGCGATTGTGATTACCACCAACGGCGGACTTTGGCGCTACCTCATCGGGGATACGGTGAAGTTTACCAGTATCAATCCGTATCGCATCAAAATCACGGGTAGAACCAAACATCATATCAACGTATTTGGTGAAGAATTGATCATAGAAAACACCGAGGATGCACTGAAGCAAGCCTGTGAAAAAACCAATGCAACGATTAAAGATTACACAGTCGGTCCGATTTTTATGAACGGTACCGAAAATGGTGGTCACGAATGGATCATTGAATTTGTAAATCCGCCAAACAACCTCAAATACTTCACTGAAATGTTAGACAATGCCTTAAAATCAATCAATTCTGATTATGAGGCAAAACGATATTCAAACATGACTTTGAAAATGCCTATCGTTCATGCCGCTCGAGAAGGACTCTTCTATGATTGGCTGCGAAAAAAGAAAAAATTAGGCGGACAAAATAAAATCCCAAGATTGTCGAATTCAAGGGAAATGATTGAAGAACTATTAAAATTATAAAATCGCAATGAGAAAGAATTTTTTGTTACTGTTAACATTACTTAGTTTATCTATTTTTTCACAAGAAAAAAAGGTTAAAAGCACAATTGAAAAAGCGACAGTTTTTTTGAATAGCTCGAGAATTACAAGGATTAAAAATATCCAACTGAAAGCCGGAAAAAACGAAATAGTCTTCACCAATTTATCTCCCTTTATTGACAATAAAAGTATTCAAATTAAAGCCGCAGATATAGAAATTGAGGCAATTGATTTCAGAAAAAACTTTTTACAATCAGAAAAGAAAAAAAAGGACGCGGAGGCAATTAAAGTAACTATTAATCAATATGAAGAAGCAATTAAAGAGGCAAAAGTTAAATTAGAGATTAATAAAGAAAAAATTGACTTTCTAGTTTCTAATAAGAAAATGGTTTCTAGTACCAACAATGTTAATGTGAAATCGATTACAGATGCTTTTAGCTTTTATGGTAAGAATATGACTCAGTTAAAGTCGGAGAAACTCAAATTTACCAGAGAATTAAACGAGCTAAATAAAAAACTGATGTTATACAAAAAAAGCATTAACGATTTGAACCAAGATAAAAACTACGGCTCAGGAGAAATATTCATCAAGTTAAATTCCAAAACTTTCAAAGAGGTGAAAATTGAGGTTAGTTACAATATTGATAATGTAAGTTGGTACCCAAGCTATGATGTTAGAGTAAAAGATATTAACTCACCCTTACAATTAGTTTTTAAAGCAAACTTAAAGCAGCAATCAAACATTGATTGGAAAAACGTAAAATTATCTTTTTCATCGGCGAATCCTGACAATTCTAGTAAGTTAAAAAAGGTCATTCCTTACTTTATTAACTATGGAACTTATCCTCCTTCTTATGAATCATCAGTAGAAAGAGTATCGGGCACTGTAAGCGATGAAAATGGAGCTTTGCCAGGAGTTTCAATTTTAATAAAAGGCACAACTATTGGAACAGAAACTGATTTTGATGGAAATTATTCTATAGAAATTCCTGAAGGCAGACAAACCTTAGTATTTTCCTATTTGGGATATATTACAACAGAAAGAGTGGCGACTAGATCGAACATAAATGTGATATTAGAAGAAGATGCAAACACATTAGATGAAGTTGTTGTTACAGGTTATGGAAGTAATTCAGTCAAAAAAGCAAAGAAGAATCGCTTTCGGGAAAAGGAAAAAAGAAATCTCGAAAAAAGTCTTCAAGGAAAAGTTTCAGGAATAACAATACGAGGGAAAGCATCCAGAAATAATTTACAAACAAAAGAGGTATCAAAACAAACAACTGTGAGTTTTGATGTTGTAAAACCATATTCAATAAAATCTAGTAATAAGGATATAAGTATTCCGATAAAAACGGCTGATATAAATGCATCATACCAATATTTTTCATTCCCTAAAGTTAGTAACAACGCCTATTTAATAGCTAAAATAGAAAATTGGGAAACTTTAAATTTATTAGAAGGAGAGGCTAATATTTACTTTGAGGATACCTTTATAGGTACCAATCTATTAACTACTAGAAATGCCGATAAAAACCTTAATATTTCATTGGGAACTGATAAAAATGTTGTCATTGAAAGAAAGAAAGTGGAAAATTTTACTACCAAACAATTCATAGGCAATAAACAAGAGGTAAGTAAACTTTGGGATTTTTCAATTAAGAATAATAAAACTCAGGGTATAAACCTGATAGTAAGTGATCAAATCCCAATTTCGACAAACGAAGAAATTCGGATTAATTTAGATACTGAAATTACCAAAGGAAAATTAAATAAACAAACTGGTGAAATTAGTTGGATATTGAATTTAGCTCCTAAAGCAATTGAAAATTTTAAACTTAAATATAGTGTTAGATTTCCAAAAAACAGAATTCTAAATATCGATTAAATCTTCCGCTCCACCACGTAATCAATCATGGTAAGCAAAGACTTTTTGTAGTCTGAATCAGGATACTTTTCTAAGATAGCAATGGCTTTGTTTTTGTATTCGTGCATTTTCTGCTGCGTATACTCAATTCCGCCATTTTCCTTGACAAAAGCGATGATCTCTTTCACGCGTTTCTTATCCTTATTGTGCTTTTTGATAGAATTGATTAACCAAGAGCGCTCTTTTCGAGAGCAATGATTCAAGGTGTAAATCAATGGTAAGGTCATCTTCTTTTCCTTGATATCAATTCCTGTTGGTTTGCCGATTTTATCATCGGAATAATCAAACAAATCGTCCTTAATCTGAAAGGCTGTACCGATCAATTCACCAAATTCACGCATTTCTTGAACCGTATCTTCGTTGGCACCAACAGATGCTGCTCCAATGCTACAACAAGCAGCAATTAGGGTGGCAGTTTTCTTTCGGATAATCTCGAAATAAATGGCTTCGGTAATGTCTAGTTTACGAGCTTTTTCAATCTGAAGTAATTCACCTTCACTCATTTCACGAACTGCAATGGAGATCAATTTTAACAAGTCGAAATCTTCATGATCAATAGATAGTAACAATCCTTTTGATAATAGGTAATCACCTACCAAAACGGCAATCTTATTCTTCCAAAGGGCATTGATTGAGAAAAACCCTCGTCTTCTGTTACTATCATCTACCACATCGTCATGAACCAAGGTAGCGGTATGAATCAACTCGACAATAGAAGCTCCTCGGTAAGTTCGTTCATCAAATCGACCTTCAGACACCATCTTTGCAACCAGAAAAACAAACATTGGACGCATTTGTTTTCCTTTTCTTCTAACGATGTAATAAGTGATTCTGTTTAAGAGTGGCGCACTAGAAACCATGGATTCCTTGAACTTTTCTTCAAAAAGTTCCATCTCCTTTAAAATCGGTTTTTTTATTTGCTGAATTGGCTTCATTCGTGCTCGGCAAATTTACAAAATATAAGATGCCTGCAATTTTATATTTTTGACATAAATATGTTAAAAATGAATTCCAAAATTATCCTCGTATTTACCGTTTTAATAGGCTTCCAAATGCATTGCCAAGAAACGAAAAAACAGTTTCCGCAGGATTTTGTAGGCGTTTACAAAGGGCAACTGAACTATGAAACGCCAAATGGGATAGCCTCTATTCCTATGGAATTTCATTTGAAAAAAACGGATTCTGTAAATACCTATGATTATTGGTTGGTGTATGACGGCAAACCAAGAGAATACAGTTTAATTGTTTTAAATGAAAAACGAGGCACTTGCAAGATTGATGAAAATAATGGCATCATTTTACCAGCTCGGTTTTATAAAAACACCTTGTATAGTTGGTTTGAAGTAAGCGGAAATAAATTGACTTCTCGACTTCAATTCGAAGGAGAGACTTTGTTTTTTGAAATCCTTTTTAGTGCGTTGAAAAATAAAACCACAACGGGTGGAGTTAAGGAGGTTCCCAAAGTCTTTGGATACCCAATTTCTTCGGTTCAAAAAGCAGTTTTAAAAAAAACTAATTAGGACTTATTAGCCAATTGACCGCAGGCTGCATCAATATCTTTACCTCGGCTTCGTCTTACATTCACTACAATATCATTCATTTCTAAATTGGAAATGTAATTATTAATGGCCGCTTCGCTTGCTTGCTGAAACTGCGGATCATCAATCGAATTGTATTCAATTAAATTGACCTTACACGGAATGTACTTGCAAAATCGAACTAGTGCTTCAATGTCTTTTTTGGTATCGTTAATTCCACCCCAAACAACATATTCATAGGTTACTTTACGCTTGGTTTTGGCATACCAATATTCTAGTGATTCTCGCAAATCATCTAAGGGGAACGTCGAATTAAAAGGCATAATAGCGGTGCGCACCTCATCAATTGCAGAATGTAATGAAACTGCGAGGTTGAACTTGACCTCATCATCAGCCATTTTCTTTATCATTTTGGGCACTCCTGATGTAGATAATGTAATTCGCTTGGCAGACATTCCCAAACCTTCATCCGAAGTGATTTTATCAATGGCCTTTAGCACATTGTTGTAATTCATCAAAGGTTCTCCCATTCCCATGAACACGATATTGGTCAGTTTTTTCTGATGATACAATCGACTTTGTTTGTCGATGGCAACTACCTGGTCGTAAATTTCATCCGGATTCAAATTACGCATTCGTTTTAATCGTGCAGTCGCACAGAATTTACAATTCAGACTGCAACCCACCTGACTAGAAACACAAGCGGTCGTCCTTTTATCTGTGGGGATTAATACAGATTCTACCACCAAACCATCATGAAGTTTGATTCCGTTTTTAATGGTACCGTCATTACTTTTCTGCATGGTATCCACCTTAATATGGTTGATCACAAAATTGTTCTCAAGCATCTCGCGAGTTGGCTTGGATAAATTGGTCATCTCATCAAAAGAATGCAGGGATTTACTCCACAACCATTCGTAAACCTGGTTACCCCGAAAAGCACGGTCGCCATTTTCCACAAAGAAGTCTCGCAACTGCTCTTTGGTTAATGCTCGAATGTCTCTTTTTGATGATTTCATAATGTAAAAAAGTGGTACAAAAATAGGTATAAAAAAACTGGCACGAAACGTACCAGTTGTATATCGATGTGAATAGTTTATTCGATTAAATAATCAACATTGCGTCGCCGTAGCTATAAAAACGGTACCCTTCTTTCACCGCTTCTTTGTAAGCTTCCATTAAAAAGTCATACCCTGCAAAAGCAGCCGCCATCATCATTAAGGTTGATTTTGGTGTGTGAAGGTTGGTAATCATGGCATTCGGAATGCTAAATTCATAGGGAGGGAAAATAAACTTATTGGTCCAACCTTCAAACGGATTCAAAGATTTACTTGCAGAAACTGAAGATTCTACCGTTCTCATCACTGTAGTTCCAACCGCGCAAACTCTTTTTTTATTTCTCTTGGCAGCATTCACACGGTCAGCAGTTGATTGCGGAATGATAATCTGCTCAGAATCCATTTTATGTTTTGATAAATCTTCTACCTCAACAGAACTAAAAGTTCCCAATCCGACATGCAAGGTTAATTCTGCAAAATCAACCCCTTTGATCTCCAAACGCTTCATCAAGTGTTTTGAAAAATGCAATCCGGCTGTTGGCGCCGCAACGGCTCCTTCGTGTTTTGCATAAATTGTTTGGTAACGCTCTTCATCTTCTGGCTCTACATCTCTTTGAATGTACTTTGGTAAGGGAGTTTGGCCTAACTCTATCAATTTAGAACGGAACTCTTCGTAACTTCCGTCAAATAAAAAACGTAAGGTTCTTCCACGAGAAGTAGTATTGTCAATTACCTCTGCCACTAAACTCTCGTCTTCACCAAAAAATAACTTATTTCCGATTCTGATTTTTCTTGCTGGATCTACCAACACATCCCAAAGTCTATTTTCAGCATTTAATTCACGAAGTAAGAACACTTCAATTCTTGCTCCTGTTTTTTCTTTATTCCCATACATTCTCGCTGGAAACACTTTGGTATTGTTCAACATCAACACATCACCTTCATCAAAATAATCAATAACATCCTTAAACAATTTATGTTCAATAGTTTGTGTTTCTCTATTCAACACCATCAAGCGAGATTCATCTCTATGTTCGGCAGGATATTCAGCTAAAAGTTCGTTTGGTAAATCGAAGTCAAAATTTGATAATTTCATATGGGTATTTTTGTAAAAGTGGCAAAGATACGATTTGACAATAGGCCTTGTCAAGGATATTGCCAATTAAATTTTTACAACTCGCTGATTGTAAAGCCTAAAGAACTCATGTCTTCCCAGAATTTCTTATACGATTTGGTAACTACCATGGCGTCTTCTATCATCAACGGAACCTTTAAAGCAAGAGGCGCAAAAGCCATTGCCATTCGATGATCGTTATAAGTAGCAACGGTCACACCTGATTTGATACTTGTAGCAGGTTTTAAATGAAGACTCTCATTCGTAACGCTTAATGAGGCTCCAAATTTAGAGAGCTCATTTTCTAAAGCCACCAAGCGATCGGTTTCTTTAATTTTTAGTGTATGAAGGCCTGTTAAGTTGCACTCAATCCCTTCTGAAAAACAAGTAACGGCAATTGTTTGAGCAATGTCTGGCGCGTTTCGTAAATCCAAATCTAAAACATCAGAATTGGTATCTCTAGTTTTGGTCAAAGTAATCCTATCCTTTCCGAATGAAGTTTCTACTCCAAAATGCGTGAAAATATCCGCCAAACAAGAATCGCCTTGAAGACTTTCATTTTTGTAGGCAGTCAGTATTATTTCTGATCCCACTTCCGAACTAGCAACAATCGAATAAAAATAACTGGCTGAAGACCAATCAGATTCTACGATAACTGTCTGTGAATTTAGTTGATCAACCGGAAATACTTGTATCTCATTTTCTTTAAACTCAGTTTTGATTCCAACCTGATTCAACAATGCCAAGGTCATTTGAATATAGGGCAGCGAAGTAATTTTGCCTTCTAAAACAACCTTTAATCCATTGGGCAGTTTCCCACCAATTAAAAGAAGTGAAGAGATGTATTGGCTACTTACATTGCCTTGAATATGAACCTTACTGTCAGAAATATAAGTCCCTTTTATTTCAAGCGGCGGATAACCTTCTTTATTCAAATAAGAAATTCGTGCACCCAAATCCATCAAGGCATCCACTAAAATTCGAATGGGTCTGTTTTGCATTCGTTCAGAACCGGTTAAAATAACATTTCGGTTTGGGGTAGCTGCAAAGAAGGAAGTAAGGAAACGCATGGCTGTACCAGCATGGCCAATATTTACGACCATTTCTTTGGTCGACAAAGCATCTTGCATATGTTCTGAATCATCAGAATCTGATAGGTTTTCTATCCTCAGACCTTCAAACAATTTCTGTAAGATCAGAAGACGGTTGGATTCGCTCTTCGAACCTGAAATAGTGATTTCAGATTGAATCCTTTTCACTTGTGTTGCATCCAACCGGATATTCATAACACTTATTTTATCGTTTTAATTGCGTACTTTTAGGTCCGTTAATCAAACTTCAATTTGAATGAAAAAAGTTTTAATCTTATTCGTAGGAGCCTTATGCCTTGTGGTTACCAAAGGTAATGCTCAAAAACAATCTACCAAATTTTCAAACCCTTATTTTAAAGAAATAAATTACCGAAATATTGGTCCGTTTAGAGGTGGTCGAAGCGCGGCAGTAACTGGTGTACCAAACAAAGCCAACCTCTTCTACATGGGTAGTACTGGTGGTGGTGTATGGAGAACCAATGACGCTGGAAATACCTGGCAAAATATTTCAGACGGATTCTTCGGAGGGTCTGTAGGATCGGTTGCTGTTTCACAATCTGATAACAATGTGATCTACGTTGGTATGGGTGAAAAAACAGTTCGAGGAAACGTTTCATCAGGAGACGGAATGTGGAAAAGTGTAGATGCGGGTAAAACCTGGGAACACATAGGATTGCCTAACTCAAGACATATTCCGAGAGTTCGAATTCACCCAAAAAACTCAGATGTTGTTTTTGCAGGAGTAATGGGCGATTTATACAAGCCTACTCAAGATAGAGGGGTTTATAAAACGACCGATGGCGGTAAAACGTGGCGCAAAGTATTGTTCGCTAATGAAAACGCAGGGGTAGTTGATTTATTAATCGACCCAAACAATCCGAGAGTATTGTATGCTTCAACGTGGAATGTACGGAGAACACCTTACAGCCTATCTTCAGGTGGTGAAGGATCAGCCCTTTGGAAAAGTACCGATGAAGGTGAAACTTGGACGAATATTTCAGAAAACAAAGGGCTACCAAAAGGAATTTGGGGTATTGTGGGAGTTTCTGTTTCTCCAGTAAACTCTGATATCGTTTATGCCTTAATTGAAAATAAAAAAGGTGGTGTGTACAAATCGTACGATGCTGGTAAAACATGGCGACTCATCAACAGCGAACGTAAATTGAGACAAAGAGCTTGGTATTACACACGTATTTATGCAGATACGCAAGATGAAGATATCGTGTATGTGATGAATGTAAGATACCATAAGTCGACCGACGGAGGTAGAACCTACAAAACCTACAATGCACCTCATGGTGACCACCATGATTTATGGATTGCTCCTGAGGATAACCAACGTATGATTATTGGTGATGACGGTGGTGCTCAGGTGTCTTTTGATGCAGGTGAGAATTGGAGTACGTATATGAACCAACCTACTTCTCAATTCTATCGCGTTACCACGGATAATCACTTCCCATATCGAATCTTAGCTGCCCAGCAGGATAATTCGACTGTGAGAATTTCTCATAGAACTAATGGCGGATTTATTACCGAGTCTGACTGGGAATCATCTGCAGGTGGAGAATCGGCGCATATGGCAGCAGATCCATTAAATAGTGATATTGTTTATGGTGGTAGTTATGGCGGATTATTAACCCGAGTTAATCATAAAACAGGAGAACGAAGAGCGATCAATGTTTGGCCAGACGATCCTATGGGACATGGGGCGGAAGATTTCAAATACCGTTTCCAGTGGAACTTCCCAATTTTCTTCTCTCCAAATAACAAAAAACGCTTATACGCTGCATCCAATCAGCTTCACGTAACTGAGAATGAAGGTCAATCTTGGAAAGTTATTAGTCCGGATTTAACAAGAAACGACCCCAAAACATTAGGCCCTTCTGGTGGTCCAATTACCAAGGATAATACAGGTGTAGAATATTACGCCACTATTTTTGCGGCTACTGAATCTGCCTTTGAGCCAGGTTTGTTATGGACTGGTTCTGATGACGGATTAGTGCATGTAAGTACCAATAATGGAAAAGATTGGAAAAACGTAACTCCGAAAAATATGCCTGAATGGATGATGATCAATTGTATTGAGGTGGATCCATTCACCAAAGGAGGAGCTTACATTGTAGGAACCAAATACAAAACCGGAGATTACACACCTTACTTATACAAAACTGAAAACTATGGTAAATCTTGGAAGTTAATCACCAACGGAATTGGTGCCGAAGATTTCACAAGAGCCTTACGTGCAGATCCAAAACGCAAAGGATTACTATATGCAGGAACCGAGAGAGGCATGTATATTTCTTTTGATGATGGTAAGAATTGGAAATCTTTCCAACAAAACCTACCAATTGTTCCAATCACCGATTTGGCTTTAAAAGATGACAACTTAATCGTTGCAACTCAAGGTAGATCGCTTTGGATCATTGATGATTTAACACCACTTCATCAATTGGCAAAACCAACTGCTAAGAAAGATATGATTCTTTTCAAACCAAAAGATGCTTATCGTTATGGTGGCGGAAGAAACAGAACTTCAAGAACCATGGGGACCAACCATCCTGGTGGTGTAGCAGTTCATTTTTTTATTGACAAACTGACCAAAAAAGACAAGGTAAGTTTAACCTTTAAAGATGGAAGCGGAAAAGAAATCAAGACCTTTGCTACCAAGCCAAACAAAGAGAAGAAACAAGGAAAATTGAGTGTTGAAGAAGGAGCCAATGTTTTCTATTGGAACATGATGTACGATGGTGCAGAACGAGTACAGGGAATGATTTTATGGTGGGCTTCCTTAAGTGGCCCAATGGCCTTACCTGGTTCTTACACAGTTGATTTGGATGTAAACGGCGAAGTAGTATCAAAGCCTTTCAATATTATCAAAGCGCCAAATACAGAAGCTTCGGCAAGCGAGATGAAAGCACAATTTGATTTCATCAATGACATCAATGCGAAAGTGACAGAAATTCACAAAGCACTAAAAAACGTGAAAAAAGTAAGAGCGCAAGTAAATACACTTAAAAAGTCAATTTCAGATAAGGAGAAACACAAGGCGATTATTGATTTTGCTGATGATTTGGTGAAGAAAATGACGGTTATTGAAGAAACCTTATACCAAACCAAGAGTAGATCAAATCAGGATCCGTTAAACTTCCCTATTCGATTAAATAATAAGCTAGCACACTTGAATTCGCTTACTCGTATCGGAAATTTTGGACCGACACAACAGGCGATTGATTTCAAGAATGAAATCACAGCAACCATCGATGTAGAGTTGAAAAAATTATACAGTATTTTCGATACCGATGTAAAAACATTGAATCAAAAAGTGAAAGAAAGCTCCATCGACTTTATCAAATTGGATTAATTCTTAAACCTTATAAACTTTAATAAAGAGCGGCCAGTGGCCGCTTTTTTTTTATACACGATTCCTTATGTAACATTTGTTACACAATGACAATTGTCATAATCTACCCTAAGCCTTCAAAGTATCTTTAAAATTGTAACCGGGTGCGATTTGAAAATGAATATCGTACTCAAAAAACTTTAATTATGAAATCAAATTTTTTAAGATTATTTGCTTTGCTTTTTGCAGCTTCAATGATGGCCCAAACTGGGCATATCTTGCAGGGTTTGGTGCCAAAAACTTATCGATGGGTGGGGCCGCTACAGGTAACCCTATTGATATTTCTGGTGCTATTCACTGGAACCCAGCGGCTTTAGGTACTTTTGAAACCAATCAATTAAAAATTGATGTTGGATTCTTTTTCTCTGCTCCTGAACTGAGCTCAACCGTTCCGACACAACAAGGAATTTTCTCGGGAACTACGGCAGATGACAGAGGTGTTTCGGTAATCCCTAATATTGCATATGCTTGGGGTAAAGACGGTAGTAAAAGTAGATTTGCTATTTCTGCATTCGGAATTAGTGGATTTGGAGTTACCTTCCCAGAAAGCACAACCAACCCGATCAACATGCCACAAAATATGGGCGGTTTTGGACGCATCCAATCTGACTATGCCCTCTTACAAATGGCATTTACGTGGAGTTATCAGTTATCCGATAAATTGTATTTCGGTATTGCACCTTCATTGAATTATGCGACTTTAGAATTAATGCCGAATCCAACGGCCAATCCAACACAGGCAGGTTATCCTTCTACGGATAAAGCTTCAACCATTGGTATTGGAGGTCAGTTTGCATTGTTTTATGATTCAAAAAGTGGATTCAAATCTGGTATTTCCTACAAATCAACGGCGAACTTCAAACCATTCGATTTTAACAACACCTATTTAGATAACTCTACAGCTACCAATTCATTTGACATGGATTATCCAGCCATCTTCTCACTTGGTGTAGGATACTCAAAAGAAAAATTTGACATCGCCTTAGATTATCGTTCTATAGACTATGAAAACACCAATGGATTTAACGGTTCAGGGTGGACACAAACAGCCTCAGTAGCCGGATTCGGTTGGGAGAATGTGAATGTGATTTCATTAGGTATTCAGTACAAAGGATTTGAAAATCTTCCATTGAGAGTAGGTTATACGTACAGCTCTAACCCAATAAACAGTGATGTTGCCTTCTTCAATATTCCTGCAACTGCGATTATTAAAAATGCCTACCAATTCGGATTTAGCCGCAGATTCGGTGAAAAAGTGGAATTGGATTTTGTATACCATCATGGAACAAGTGGTGGTGATACATCAGGACCTGTAAACAACCCAATGATGATAAGTCCAACGAATCCGTTTGGCGCTATCCCAGGAAGTCAGGTTTCTTACAATATGACCACTGATATGATAATGTTTGGATTCTCATATGATTTCTAAATTTTATTGAGAATCAACAAAAAAGCGGCTTTACATGAGCCGCTTTTTTTATGTGTTATTATTTCCAGTTTGAATTCCAATAATGACGAATCATATGAAAAACTCGAAAAAATATTGCGAAACAAACTGCTTGAATCAATATGGAAAGCCATTCAAAAGGAAAGTCAAATAGTAAATTCCCCAGGAATTGCGCTACTGCAAACATCGCAAAGAGTACTGGAACATATATCAAGAGATACTTTCCAATCGTTAATGAATTCATATAAGACGTTTCTTGATTGATATCATCATTCAACTTCTTTTGAAGATCATCTCTCTTCATTATTTGACATTCTTATTGGCCATAAAGAATCCGTAAAGGATAGTGATGGCCAACTTGATTCCCCAGAAGCGAATCCATTTTCCTTCTGAAAAATTATATTCATTTACGGCTGCAAAATCTCCTGCAACGATGTCTCGCCAGCTATTCATAAATAGAGAAATCAGTACCAACAGGATGAAGAATGGAATGGTGATTTTTAGAAACCCGTCCCAGAATTCCTTTTTCTGTAATTTTTGGAAGAAACTCATGATTTTAATTTTTGATTATTGTGATGCCTATCGTGATCACGCTTTGTCTTAATGTCTAATTTTTTATTGAAAGATTCTTGCAAATCAACTCCCGTTTGATTGGCCAAACATAGCACCACAAATAAAACATCGGCCAGTTCTTCTCCGAGATCTTTGTTTTTATCAGATTCTTTCTCACTTTGCTCTCCATACCGTCTGGCAATGATTCGAGCCACCTCACCTACCTCTTCAGTCAACTGGGCCATATTTGTTAATTCGTTGAAATAACGAACCCCATGATTCTTGATCCAATGATCAACTTGAAGCTGTGCATTTTGTATGTCCATGAATTCTTATAATTTAACAGAGTAAAATTACAAAGTAATCCTTATGAAATTATCAGAAGCAGTAAAAAGTTC